>NZ_CP035130.1:2100000-2356157 GCF_004101785.1 Gudongella oleilytica | reverse complement strand
ACTGCTACCTCCTCAGGAAATTATCAACAATGCTTTCAACAGAAATTGAATTGTCCACATATGTGGAAATAAAATGATAACTTAATAGAATTTGTGGATAAAATTATCAACTTACTGTTGATTCAGTAAAAAAATGTTTAAGTATTTTCTTTTTCCACAACTGGATTTAGATAGAATTGTGGATAAAAACTTAAACAAATTACGAAACCTTAATATAAAAACCATAGATTAGTTAAATGTTATACACAAACTATACACACATTGTGTATAACTTTAAGTTATCCACCAGTTTTATAATTTATCAACATTCTATATTATCTTACCAAAATGGGAGCCTTTATTCAATAAATTTATCCACAATACTAACAGTTTAAGAACAGGTGTTTTGTGGATTTTCAGTAAATTTAAAAACTTGACAGCTGCGGGGCTGATACATATAATTTATAGTAGTGTTTTATGCGTTCCATGTTGCAAGCTCTATATTGGTGATATAGATGTATGATTATTGAAGGGGGTGTGTCGGGTGAAAAGAACTTATCAACCAAAGAAAAGACAAAGAAGCAAGGAACATGGCTTCAGAAAAAGGATGAAGACCAGATCAGGTAGGGAGATATTAAAAGCTAGAAGAAGAAGAGGAAGAAAGAAACTTTCTGCATAAGGCCGCTTGATAGTGGCCTTTTATTAAAGGTCATTTTAAGGTGGAATACCTGTGAAAAAAGAAAACAGACTTAGAAAGAATATGGAGTTTAAGAAGGTCTACAAATCCGGCAAAAACTATTGGAATCGAAATCTTATTATGTATGTCAGAAGAAATGGCACTGATAAGGTGAGGATAGGTGTTTCTATTACAAGAAAGATTGGAAACGCTGTTGTAAGAAACAAGCTTAAAAGAAGGATCAAGGAAGTAAACAGAATTTATCTTCCTAATCTTAAAAAGGGCTACGACCTGATCTTCATACCAAAAAAAAATGCCGTTGACCTTAGTTTTGCTGAATTGGAAAGCGCTATTAAGCACATTTACCGGATTTCCGGCATGGCCGAGAAGGTGAATTGATGACAAGGATTGCTATTTTATTGATCAGATTCTACCAAAGATATATCTCAAGATATATTCTTACTGGGAAAAATTGCAGATTTTATCCTACCTGCTCGGAGTACTCCCTGCAGGCTTACACGAAGTATGGTTTTTTTAAGGGGAGCTTTTTATCAGCAAAAAGGATCCTTAAATGCCATCCGTTTCATGAGGGAGGATATGATCCGCTAAAATGAGGGGGTTAGTCGATGATTGGTTTTTTGGGTAATATTATGGGGTCGATCCTGAAGTTAGTTTACAGCTTTGTTTCATCCTCTTTTGGGAGTGAACCGGCTCAGATTTCATTCTATGCGATAGCCATAATATTAACTACGATAATTTTTAAGCTGATGCTGTTGCCTATAAATCTTCAGCAGACAAGATCTACTAAAAAGATGGGTGAAATTCAACCCTTGATGAAGGAGATCCAAACAAAATATAAAAATGATCCACAAACAATGCAGGTAAAGATGCAGGAGCTTTATAAGAAGCATAAGTATAATCCGGCATCCGGATGTCTGATCCTTTTGGTGCAATTACCTATCATATTTGCGTTTTTTGCAGTATTCAGAGAGCCTGCAACATATGCTTTTACAGAGCCAGGATTGTATGAGAGTATGGCGAAGAATTTCTTATGGATAACCGATCTTGAAAACCCGGACATATATTTGTGGGGTCTTCCACTCCTCTCTGCTGTGACGACATATATCCAGAGCTTGACCATGGGACAAGGAAATAAGGACCCGCAGGCAATGGCAACTCAAAGAATAATGAACTACATGCTTCCTGTTATGATTTTTATGGCTGCACGCAGCTTCCCAGCTGGCCTTGCATTGTATTGGGTCGTTAGCAATATCTTTACTATAGTTCAGCAAGTTATTTCGAACAGATCAACGTTGTCGATCAAGGGGGCCAAATGATATGAAATTTGTTGTGAAGACCTCTAAAACGGTTGAAGAAGCTTTAAAAGAAGCTTTGGTTGAGCTTAATGCAACAGAAAAGGACGTCGAGGTTGAGATCATAGAGGAACCCTCCAAGGGCTTATTCGGGATAATTGGTACTAAGGAAGCAAAGATAAAGGTTACATTGAAGAATGATCCGGAGGAGATTGCAGACAAGTTTCTCGAGAACGTTCTCAAGGGTATGGGGATAGTAGCCCTTCAGGATGTTGTTTTGAAGGGAGATACTCTGCATGTGGATATTAATCATATTTCCTCATCAGATATGGGTATACTGATAGGTAAAAGAGGAAATACACTTGATTCACTTCAATACCTTCTCAGTCTTGCCGTCAATAAGGACAGAGACGAGTATTTGAAGGTTGTTCTTGATACTGAGGGATACAGGCAAAAAAGAGAAGAAACACTCAAAAAGCTTGCCAAGAAAATGGCAGATAAAGCCCTATACAGCAAGAGACCTGTCAAGCTTGAGCCAATGAATCCATATGAGAGAAGGATCATCCACTCCGCTCTTCAAAATGTAAGCGGAGTATCGACCTACAGTGAAGGAACTGAGCCGTACAGAAGAGTTGTAATCATAAACAAGTGATAAATGCCCGATACCGGGAATAGTTCAGCAAGAGCCCTATATAGGGCTTTTGTTTTTTGGTTTGACATACAGCGTTGATGTTATAAAATAAAGCTACAGGTTTGATACCATGGTGTAAAATGGGGTGAAAATATGTCTGAGACGATAGCTGCAATTTCAACTGCCGTTGGTGAGGCAGGCATTGGTATTGTTAGAATGTCAGGTAAAAACTCAATTGAAATAGGAAAGTCAGTATTTAAAAGAATTAATAGCTCCTTTGAGGAGGTACTTGAGAATAAGAAGCTTCTTTACGGTCATGTGGTTGATGGCGATGATATAATCGATGAGGTTCTGGTAGTATTCATGAAGGAGCCTTTTACCTATACAAGGGAAAATATGGTTGAAATATATTGTCATGGCGGCATAATTCCCGTAAAGAAAACACTTGAGCTTCTCTTGAGGAGGGGCGCGAGGCTTGCTGAACCGGGTGAATTCACCAAAAGGGCGTTCCTGAACGGAAGACTGGACCTTTCCCAGGCAGAGGCAGTAATTGATGTAATAAAGGCAAAAACTGAGAAAAGCTACGAGGTCTCACTTAAACAGTTAGAGGGTGGATTGAGTAAGGAAATCGAGGGAATACGCGAAATCCTCCTCTCGATGATCGCACATATCGAGGTATCGATAGATTTTCCTGAAGAGGATATTCAGGAAGTGACCTATGAAGAGCTGATTGAAAGCGGAGAAAAGGTAATGAGCCGAATTGGCAGACTCCTCTCTACCTCAGGCAGAGGAAAGATCCTCAGAGACGGATTGAATACAGTCATACTTGGCAAACCAAACGTAGGCAAATCTTCACTACTTAATGCAGTGCTTAGGGAGAATCGTGCTATAGTAACAGACATCCCAGGTACTACAAGGGATGTAATAGAGGAATATATAAACATAGATGGTATCCCTCTTAAGATAATGGATACCGCTGGGATACGGCATACAGAGGATGTTGTAGAGAAAATGGGCGTGGACAGAGCCAAGGAAATGCTGGAAAAAGCTGATTTGATAATTGCAATTTTTGATATTTCAGGTGAACTCTCAGAGGATGATTATCATATCATCGATCTTATTAAGGACAAGCAAACCATAGTTCTCTTGAATAAAACAGACCTTCCTAAACTGTACGATGAGGGCTATTTTGCAGAAATATTCTCGGGGAAGGAGATCATCACAACATCTATGACCAAAGGAGTAGGCATTGATGAGCTCGAGGATAGCATCAGAAGGATGTTCTATCAGGGAGATATTACTATTGAGTCAGATATGATCATCAGCAATATACGACATAAGAATCTTCTTGAGCAGGCAAGTGATAATATCCATTCAGTAATTGAGGATTTGAAAAAACAGGTTCCTCTTGATTGTTTGGAGGTAGATCTAAGGAGTTGCTGGGAAAATCTGGGAGAAATCACAGGGGAAAGCATTGGCGAGGATGTACTTGACAGGATATTCAGGGAGTTCTGTATTGGGAAATAAATGACAATTGACGATTGACAATTGACAATTGAGAATGGACAAAGAGCTAAGAGCTAACAACAATCTTACCATTAAGGATGATTTTTATGAGAGAAGCAAAGAACTATATTGCAGGTGAATACGATGTCGCAGTCATAGGAGCAGGTCATGCCGGAGTTGAGGCAGCGCTTGCAGCTGCAAGGATGGGTCTAAATACTGTAATTCTTACCATAAGCCTTGACGGGATAGTTGCCCTGTCCTGTAATCCCAATATCGGGGGTACCGGAAAAGGACACCTTGTAAGGGAGATAGATGCACTTGGAGGAGAAATGGCCTTAAACATCGACCGTTCATTTATCCAGAGCAGGATGTTGAACCTTTCAAAGGGTCCGGCTGTCCACTCTCTCAGGGTACAGGCGGATAAGAAAAAATACCATATGGAAATGAAGAAGATCCTTGAGGATGAACCAAACCTTACCCTGAGGCAGGCAGAGGCGACGGATATTCTGTTTGAGGACAATAGGGCAAGAGGCGTGGTCACAAGGACAGGCGGAGTCTATCTGGCGAAGGCTGTGGTCATTGCAACAGGAACATATCTGGGTGGAATGGTCTATATTGGCGAGGTAAACTACCAATCCGGTCCAGACGGTATGTTTCCCTCTCTCCTATTATCTGACTCGCTTAAAAGAAAAGGCTTCCAGCTTAGAAGGTTAAAGACCGGCACTCCTGCCAGAGTCCACAGGGATAGCATTGATTACTCCGTTATGGAGGTCCAGCCAGGTGATGATGAAGTAGTGCCCTTCTCGTTTCTTAACGCTGACAAGGTTTTTGATATAAAACAGGTGCCCTGCTATCTTACCTATACGACTGAGGCGACCCATGATATAATTAGGGCCAATCTCGACAGATCCCCTATGTTTGCAGGTTATATAGAGGGCGTCGGACCAAGGTACTGCCCTTCCATAGAGGATAAGGTCGTCAGATTTTCAGACAAGAACAAGCATCAGGTCTTTATAGAGCCTGAGGGATTAACTACAAAAGAGATGTATGTTCAAGGCGTCAGTTCATCCCTTCCTGAGGAAGTCCAGGTTGAAATGTACAGGAAGATAAAAGGTCTTGAGAACGTTAAATTCATGAGGACAGCTTATGCCATAGAATACGATTCAATCGATCCAACGATACTTAAGAGGACACTGGAGCACAAGGATATTCAGAACCTTTTCTTTGCAGGTCAGATCAATGGATCCTCCGGATATGAGGAGGCTGCAGCTCAAGGTTTGATTGCTGGTATAAATGCAGCTTGCAATATAAAGGGCTTGGAGCCATTCGTTCTGGATAGATCAGAGGCTTATATAGGAGTTTTGATAGATGACCTTGTAACAAAAGGCACTGATGAGCCTTATAGAATGATGACATCAAGGGCTGAATACAGATTGACTTTAAGACAAGACAACGCTGATCTTAGACTAACAAAAAGAGGCTACGAGCTTGGCCTGGTAAGCGAGGAAAGATACAAAAAAATGCTCGAGAAGGAAAAGCTTGTGAGAGATGAGCTTACAAGACTATCAAAGATAATAATTACTCCTACCGAGGAGGTCAACAAAATACTTGAAAGCATGGGGTCCACACCTTTAAAGACTGCCTGGACATTGTACGATCTTATAAAAAGGCCTGAGCTTACCTATGAATCCTTAATTCCATTCGATATTGGCAGGCAGTACCTTCCAAAGGAGGTAAGACTTCTGGTTGAAACTGAGATTAAGTATGAAGGGTATATCAAGAAGCAGATGATCCAGATCGAGCAGTTCAAGAAGCTTGAAAACAAGAGTATCCCAGAGGATATTGAATACAAATTAGTCAGGGGACTGAGTAATGAGGCCATGCAAAAGCTGGAAAAGATAAAACCGGATTCAGTGGGTCAGGCCTCGAGGATATCCGGAGTTACCCCTGCTGATATAAATGTTCTGCTGATCCATCTGGAACAGCGTAGAAGGAGTGAGTCTTAAGGTGGCAGGCATCGAAGTGTTGAGACGCACAGCCGGTGAAATGGGGATAGGATTAAGCGAAGAAAATTTCAAAGAATTCCTGAAGTACAAGGAAATGATACTTGAATGGAATAAAAGGATAAACCTTACTACTATAACTGACAACGATGAGATGGATATCAAGCATTTTGCTGACAGCCTCTCCCCTACGCTGACAGGGGTATTTGATGGCAGTAAGAAAATAATCGACATAGGGACAGGCGCAGGTTTTCCGGGAATCCCACTTAAGATTTGGAACCCGGAGCTTCAGGTTACTCTTATGGACAGTCTCAACAAGAGGATCAGTTTCTTAAACCTTGTAATTGCAGAGCTTGGTCTAAATGGAATAACTGCAATTCACGGACGAGCTGAAGAATTAGCTTTGAATCCTGAGTACAGGGAGACCTTCGATATTTGCATATCAAGAGCGGTAGCCTCTCTTGATACACTGAGTGAGTACTGTTTACCCTTTGTTAAACCGGGAGGCTGGTTTATTGCTATGAAAGGTCCATCCGCAATGGATGAGGTCAAGCTTGCAGGAAAGGCAATATCAACTTTGGGAGGATCAGTTGAGGATGTCATAGAGGTTATGTTCCCTGAGACAGACATAGAGCACACCCTGGTAATGATAAAGAAATTGACAAAGACATCTCCAAAGTATCCCAGAGGCGGAGGAAAGCCAAGAAAATCACCAATTAAGTAGCCATGAAACGATTGGAAACACTGGGATTTGGACAAATGTTCCACGTGAAACATCTAATAGATGTATTTGCGTGGAACTTTTTTTATTCAAAAGAGTTCAGGATATGCTATTATATATCTAACAAGGTAATTAATGACTTGCATATAAAGCGTCCTTCGTTGTGCTATCGACAGAGTGTAAAAAAGAGGGCTATTTTGCCGGGAGGAGTGTTGGAATGGGAAAAGTAATAGCTATCTTTAATCAAAAGGGCGGTGTAGGAAAAACTACAACCAGTATCAACCTTGCTGCGGGTCTGGGAAAACTGGGGAAGAAAGTACTTCTTATAGACATTGACCCTCAGGGTAATTCATCCAGTGGATTGGGGATCGACAAAAACGATGCGGAAGTCATCATATACGATATCCTTAGTAATGAAGCTTCAATAGTAGAGGGAATTTATGATACTTCAGCAGAGAATGTGAAGATCATACCATCCAACAATCAGTTAGCAGGGCTAGAGATAGAGCTTGCAAGAAAGGAAGGATGGGAGACTGTACTTAAGGATATAATCGGTGAAATTAAGGGAGAGTTTGATTTCATATTTATCGATTGTCCTCCGTCTCTTGGAATATTAAGTGTTATAGGCTTGATTGCTTCGGATAGCGTCATAATACCGATACAATGCGAATATTATGCACTTGAAGGAGTCAGCCAGCTGTTCCAGACTATCGAACTAGTTAAAAAGAGCTACAACTCAGGCCTGGAGGTAGAAGGTGTGGTACTGAGCATGTTTGATGGAAGGACCAATCTGTCCATTCAGGTTGTTGAGGAGGTAAAGGCTTTTTTCAAAGGGAAGGTTTATACCAGCATTATTCCCAGAAATGTAAGACTTGCTGAAGCTCCATCTTATGGATTGTCTATTATGGACTATGACAATAAATCCAAAGGCGCTGACAGCTATATGGAGTTAGCAGAGGAATTTTTATTCCTTCAGGATTGATCGCGAGACAGTAATTTGAAGGGAGAGGATCAAATGAACGCTAAAAAAAGGGGACTGGGCAAGGGCCTGTCTGCATTGATTCAGGATAAGGAAAAGGCTGAGGAGCTTATCAGTGATGTGAAGCTGAACCCTTCAGAGGCGGTAGAGGAAATCGAGATCTCAAGAATAATTCCAAAGTCGGATCAACCGAGAAAAATCTTTGACGAAGACGCTCTGAACGATCTAAAAGCTTCCATAAAGGAAAACGGAGTTATACAGCCAATTATTTTGAGAAGAAAAGACGATCGATATGAAATAATAGCTGGTGAAAGGCGATGGAGAGCAGCCAAGGCAGCAGGTCTTGAAAGGATCCCCTCAATTGTTAGAGAAATAGATGAGGAAACGGCTGCCAAAATTTCTCTTATTGAGAATGTCCAAAGGGAAAATTTAAACCCTATTGAAGAGGCAGAGGCATATAAAAGACTTATGAACGAGTACAGCCTGAAGCAGGAAGAGCTGGCAAAGGCTGTGGGGAAGAGCAGATCATATATTAGCAACAGCATTAGACTCTTGAATCTCGATGAACGAATAATAGGATATATATATGAAGGAAAGCTGACCGGAGGTCATGGCAAGGCGTTATTGGCCATTAAGAATCACGAGGATCAGCTTGAGGCTGCTAATAGAATTATTGAGCTGGGCATGAATGTCAGAGAGGCCGAAGAGAAGGCCAAGGTTTCAAAAAAGAGATCTAAAAGGAATAAAAAGGCAAAAGAACTGTTTATGATCGAGTTAGAGGAAAAGCTGATGGGGGCGCTGGGAACCAAGGTTACCCTAAACCACGGAAGGAAGTCGGGCAGGATCGAAATAGAATACTATGATGATGACGATCTGGAACGGCTTATTGACTTGATTGTAGGCTAATGTTCCACGTGGAACATTTCGAAAGGAGAACACTATGGAAATAAATATATTTCAGGTGGATGCTTTTACAAATACTCCATTCGGAGGAAATCCTGCGGGAGTTGTGACCAAATCAAAAGGTCTTAAGGACGACGATATGCAGCGAATTGCCAATGAGATGAATCTTTCAGAGACTGTTTTTATAAGGCAGATTGAGGATTGTTACTTCATGGTAAGATACTTCACGCCTTCATGCGAGGTGGATCTTTGCGGGCATGCGACGATAGCGGGAATATTTACCCTTGCGAAGAAAGGATACATTAAAGCTATAGAAAAGGGCACTAAAAAGGCAAGAATCGAAACCAGGCTTGGACCACTTACGGTAGACATCGCATTCTCAGGCTATGAGCCCCAATACATTGTAATGGAGCAGGAGACTCCAAGGGCAATCGGCAAGGTGGATGAAATAAATGAACTGGCAGATGCCATGGGTATAAAGGTCGAGGATATAGGAGTCGATGGAACAAGTGCAGTACCGGAGATTGTATCGACTGGTCTTCCGGATATAATAATGCCTGTAAGAAACGAAACAGTGCTTAAGGACATAAGAGTCGATAATCAGGCACTGACTGCACTAAGCAACAGATTGGGAGTAACAGGCGTTCATGCATTTGCACTGGACAAGGACCTTGAAGATGAGGCAGTTGCAAGGAACTTTGCCCCGGCAGTGGGAATACCTGAAGAGGCTGCCACAGGTACGTCAAATGGTGCATTGATCTATTACTTGAAGTCAAACAACATTCTTAAGGGTGAAAGACTTTTTGTAAGACAGGGGCAATATATGAACAGACCTAGCCAGATAGCTTGTTTTATAAGCAAGGGGGATGCGGGGTTCAAGGTCAAGGTAGGGGGTTCAGCTGTAATAGTACTTGAGGGGATAATGAAATTTTGAAATAGCACGGAGGTGCATACAATGTTGATAGAATTGACTGCCAAAGATTATGTTAGAAGTGTTTCAAGTGAGAGTCCAACTCCTGGCGGGGGCAGTGTTGCCGCTCTTGCAGGGAGCCTGGGAGGAGCACTTACCAACATGGTTGGCAATCTTACAATAGGGAAAAAGGTTTATGACGGAGTTCCACAAGAACAGAAAGTTAATATGGAGGAAGCCTTTCAAAGGATAGACAAACTAATTGAGGAGCTTATCCTTATAGTTGATGAGGATTCGACGGCTTTTGATGATGTCATGAGGGCATTTAAGCTTCCAAAGGAAACTGATGAGGAGAAAAAACTCAGGACCAGCGCAATTCAGGAAGGCTATAAAAAGGCGATGGAGGTACCCTTAAGATGTGCTGAAAAATGCCTTGAAATACTAAGACTTCAGGATGTTTTTGCAAACTATGGCAATGTAAATGCTATCACGGACGTGGGTGTAGGTACCCTTCTGGCATACACTGGCCTTGAGGGAGCGCTTTTTAACGTCATAATCAATCTCAAGAGCATAAAGGACCAGGAATATAAGGCTCAAATCGAGGGCAAGCTGGATGCATTGATGGAGGAAGGAAAGAGATTAAAGGAAGAAATGCTTGCGATAGTTTATAAGAGGCTGTTATAAGTAAAAGAAGGGGATAATATGTACTATTTTGATAATGCAGCAACCAGCTTTCCAAAGCCTCAAAAAGTATATGACAAAATGCTTGAAGCGATGATGGAATATGGAGCAAATCCCGGGAGATCAGGCCATAAGCTCGCCCTGAGAGCCGGGAGGGAGATTTTTAATACAAGGCAGCTGCTTTCTGAGTTGTTTGGAATTGGGGATCCTCTGGACATAGCCTTCACCTTCAATTGCACCGAGAGCCTTAATATAGGTATTCAGGGAATATTAAAGCCAGGTGACCATGTAGTGACTACTTCAATGGAGCACAATTCGGTCTTAAGGCCAATAAAGGCATTGGAAAGATATGGAGTAGAGCATACAATAGTCTGGGCAGATGAAAAGGGCAGGCTGGCAAAAGAAGGCATTGAAGCTGCAATAAAACAGAACACTGCTTTAATAGTGATGACACATATGTCTAACTTACTGGGAACGATCATGCCAATTACTGAAGTGGGGATGCTTGCAAGGTCGAAGGGTATTCCATTTTTGGTTGATGCTGCCCAATCAGCAGGTGTGGTTTCAATAGACGTGGTCAGGGACAACATAGATATTCTTGCGTTTCCAGGGCATAAAGGCTTGTTTGGACCTCAGGGGACAGGAGGGATTTATGTTAGGAAGGGAATATCGTTGGAGCCCTTGACATACGGAGGCACGGGAAGTGCATCCTATTCGATGATCCAGCCAGAAATCATGCCTGATATGCTGGAAAGCGGAACTCCCAATGCACCAGGGATAGCTGCATTGGGTGAAGGGATAAAGTTCATAAAAGAGACTGGGGTAATGAAGATCAGGAAGCATGAAGAGGATCTATTACAGCACTTTTTAGAGGAATCTAAAAATATCGAAGGGATCAAGAT
Organism: Gudongella oleilytica; assembly: GCF_004101785.1. Classification (NCBI taxonomy): domain Bacteria; kingdom Bacillati; phylum Bacillota; class Tissierellia; order Tissierellales; family Tissierellaceae; genus Gudongella; species Gudongella oleilytica. The sequence continues at coordinate 2,344,953 of NZ_CP035130.1, read as the reverse complement.
TTATGGACCTGAAAATACCATTGAACAGCTTGGAGTAGCCGCCTTCAATCTTAGGGATATGGACTCATCACATCTTGCATATATACTAAGTGAGGAATATGGGATCCTGGCACGACCTGGTCTTCATTGTGCTCCGTTGGCGCATGAAACCATAGGTACTACCGAGCAAGGAGCAGTAAGATTCAGCTTCGGGATTTTTAACGATCACACAGAAATCGAGCATGCTATTAAGGCACTTAGGGAGATATCCAGACAAATATAGAGGGTGGAATAATGACTGTATTGCTTGAATATATGGAAAATAATGGAAGCATGATACTATTGATTCTCGCAGTCTGTTTTGTGATTTTGGCGGGATTATTGGCTGTAACATATGTTAGTTTAAGAAAGCAGAGGAATAGGTACTATGAACTTACAAGGGATCTGGAAGGGGTAAGTTTTGAGGACCTGATCATTCAGCTTAACAGAGACATATCAAATCTAAACAGGGATGTAAACCTTATAGAAAGCAACATTCTCTCAATCGAGACAAAGCTTACTTTCGCGCTGCAAAAAATTGGATTCATACGATACAATGCGTTTGAGGACATAGGAAGTGACCTTAGTTTTTCCATAGCACTTTTGGATGCATACAACAATGGTTTTGTAATTACAAGTATGTATGGAAGAGAAAAATCCGTTAGCTTTGCCAAGCAGGTAAAAAACGGGAAATCCAGCATCCCAATATCTCCTGAGGAGAGAATGGCCATAGAAAGAGCTGTAAGAGGGGAGAAGCCTTTGGATTCCTTTTCCAGAGGAGGGGAAAATGTCCAAATATCTCTTTTTAGTTAATCCGGTTGCCGGAGGAGGCAAGGCTTTGGGTTATGTAGATCATATCAAGGCTACAATGGATGAGTATGGTTTGATGTACAAGATGATGACGTCAACCAGACCGGGTGAAGCCACAACGATAGTCGAGGATAACCCTGATTGTGATATTTGTGTTGCGGTTGGAGGGGATGGAACTGCAAATGAGGTAGCACGTGGAATACTAAGCCGGGGCAAAGGCATAATGGGAATATTACCGGGAGGGACTGGCAATGACCTCGGCAAGTCACTGGGGATAGAAGAGAATCTCGATGAAGCCCTGAAAAAGCTCATACAATGCAGGACCAGGGAAATTGATCTTGGAAAGGCCAAGGATAAATTCTTTTTCAATATATCCAGCCTTGGATTTGACTCAGAGGTCGTAAGACATACTGATAGAATAAAGAGGTTTGTAAAAGGCAAGGCCGCATATATACTTGGAGTAATAACCGCTCTGATCGTTTACAGGAGCAGAAGGATGGTTTTTGAGGTAGATGGAAACCACATTGAAAGGAAGGCCACACTGGTTGCTGTTGGGAATGGAAGGTATTATGGGGGCGGTATGATGATCTTGCCCATGGCTAAGGTAGACGACGGCCTGCTGGATGTATGTGTAGTCAAGGATATCAGCAACCTGAGGATACTTACTTTGTTTCCAACTATTTTTAAGGGAGATCACGTTAAGTACGACAAGTACGTTGAGTTTCATACAGCTAAAAAGATCGTAGTAAGGGCAGAAGGAAGCTATTTATTGAATATTGACGGAGAGTTATTTGAAATAAAGGATGAGGAAGTGGAGTTCAAGCTGGCTGATGAAAGGCTTACAGTCATTTGTTAAATTATAAATTTTTTGTAACAATTGTCCATGAATTTAAATGTAAATATTTGACAACTTTGCACCCCTTGCAAATACTATTGTAAGGGGTTGTTTAATGTCCAATTCCAAGAGCAAATAGAAGTTGTTGGAGAGTGCATTAAAAAGTTGTATTATTTGCTAAGCATTGGTATAATGATTTCGTGAATGTTACAATTCGGTTACAAAATAAATTACCTAGGCATCAATAAGGTAAGGTTTGGAGGAGATTATTGGATGAAGCACGGCTCTTCAACACTTAACTTTGAGAGAATTAAAGGACTTTTTTCTTTTAAAAATAGAATTGTGAGAGGACTTACAGCTTTTGTTGTAGTTGCCTCGATAGTAGGGATCGGTTTTGCCAGCTATTCCGCAAACGAGTCTAAAACAAGGGCATTTGAGGTTTATCTTGGAGATGAAGCAATAGGGATCGTCAGGACAGAGGAAGAGGCGCTAAAAGCCTATGGCGATATCGAGGAGAGACTATCCAGTACATATGATATGGGAGTTGTATTAGACAAAGAGTTGGCATTTCAGCCAACTCACGCAAAGGACGAGGAACTTACCGGGTATGGTGAGCTTAAATCAAATATTCAAACCAGGATCAGCGTGCAGGTAACAGGCTTTAGCCTGGACATAGACGGTGAGAGACTTGGAGTATTCAAGTCAAAAGAGGAAGTCAATTATATTCTTGATACTATCAAAAAGCCTTATTTGCCGGCAGTTGTAGACGAGGAACCAGCAATAGAAGCAGTACAGACTGCTGAACCCGAGCCACAAAAGGAGCCTGCAACTCATACTATTCAATCAGGAGAAAATTTCTGGACGATTGCAAAAAAATATGACTTATCTGCAATGGAGCTTATGAAGGCAAACCCAGAGCTTAACCCGGACAGACTAAAGCCTGGAGACATTGTGAAGCTCCTGGATGGAGCGGCTTCAACGGCGACATCAGCAACAACTGCATCATCACCGGCAGATGAACAGGTTCGTGATGTTGTGATCAAAGAGGTAGGTTTCCTGGAAAAGGTTGAAATCGAGCCAATAGAAACAAGCTTTGGGAGTCTTTCAGACCCGGAAAAGGCTATCGAAGCAATTATGGCCGGCAAAGAAGCCATGAGAACGCATGTTGTTGAGGTAGGAGAGAGCTATTGGATAATCGCCAGGATGTACGGTACAACAGTGGAGGCCCTTGAAAGCGCAAACCCAGAGCTATCGTCGACTAAGCTTAAGCCCGGGGACGAAGTCAAGCTGTTCGTGCCAGTACCGCTTTTGACAGTTGTAACTCATGAAGAGGTTAAATATATAGCAGACATAGATTTTGAGACCAAGGTCGAAAATGATGACTCAATGTACAAGAACCAAAAGAAGATCATCGTAAAGGGAGTCAAAGGTAAGGCAGATGTATTGGCAGAGGAAATAAGACATAACGGAATTTTGGTTGATGAAGTTATTATCGAGAAGAATATACTTGAGGAACCAAAGACTGAGGTAGTCGCACAGGGTACCAAAGAACTTCCAAAGACAGCAGCTGTAGGATCCTTTGTAATGCCGACCAGAGGCAGGGTATCATCCCCATATGGTATGAGAAACGGAACCATGCACAAGGGAATTGATCTGGCTAACAGTAAGGGGACAGCAGTATATGCGGCAGACGGAGGAAAGGTAACCTTTGCAGGGTACAAGGGTAGTTATGGCTACTTGATAGAAATAAATCACGAGAATGGATATGTGACAAGATATGCTCATAATAGCAAGCTTCTTGTAAAGTCAGGGGACCGGGTATATAGAGGGCAGCAGATAGCTACAATGGGCAGTACTGGAAGATCTACAGGGTCTCATCTGCACTTTGAGGTGTTGATCAACGGGATCCATAAAAACCCATACAGCTACATTTTCAGGTAAATATAAAGGAAGTCCAAAATAATCGGACTTCCTTTTTTAATGTTCGTTTTTATATTACTTCGAAATCTTAGCCATAACTACCTTTGTCAGTTCACCTACTACCAGGGGTATGAAGGCAAATGAAAGTACTATTTCCCAATCTACAAAACTCAGCGGGAAGGTGTAGAATATCCCGTTCATAAATGGGATATAGATTACTGCAAGCAGTAGCAAAAATGCTCCAAGTGTTGCATATACCATTGATTTATTGGAGAATACTCCTATCTTTGCAAGAGTAAATTTCTGTGATCTGCTGGAGTAAGCTCTTAAGAGCTCTGCTACGATCAATGTTGCAAAGGTAATCGTTCTGGCTTCCTCAATATTTTCAAGACCATACATTCTAAGGGCCAGGAGGTATGCTGAAAGCGACGCTGCAGCCACTGCTATAGCCTGGAAGGTTACACCGACAAGCATTCTCCTGTCCAGGATCGCCTCATCAGGATTTCTTGGAGGCTGGTTCATTATGTCAGGCTCACCCTTCTCAACGCCAAGCGCCAGTGCGGGGAAGCTGTCAGTAACGAGGTTTAACCATAAAAGCTGTATAGGCAGCAATGGGACCGGAAGATTCATCAGAATGCTTGTGAAAACCAGCAGGATTTCTCCTATGTTGCATGACAGCAGGAAGTAAACGAATTTCTTAATGTTGCTGAAAATTATCCTTCCCTCTTCAACTGCTGCAACTATACTTGCGAAGTTATCGTCTGTAAGAATCATATCAGCTGTATTCTTGGCGACGTCTGTACCTGTGATCCCCATAGATACACCAATATCAGCCTTCTTTATCGCAAGAGCGTCATTAACGCCGTCACCGGTCATGGCTGCTATATCGCCATTTGCTCTAAGTGCTGAAACTATCCTGACCTTGTGTTCAGGTGATACCCGAGCGAATACCTTAGTATTCTTAACTACCTCCTGAAGCTCTTCGTCACTCATTCCGTCAATCTTTTCTCCCATTATTGCCTGGTCCTCGGTATCTGCCATCCCAAGGTCCTTGGCTATTGCAAAAGCAGTTTCCTTGTAGTCACCAGTGATCATTATTGCATTGACTCCTGCCTTCTTACAAAGGGCAATAGCATCTCTGGCTTCGGGTCTTGGTGGATCTATCATACATGTGAGTCCTACAAATATCATATCAGATTCATTCTCGTCAGGTGAAGGATCTGTTGGAAGAGAAGGATATTCCTTGAAGGCAAAAGCTAAAACCCTCAATGCAGCTCTGGAAAGTTCAGAATTGACTCTTAATACCTCTGACTTCAACTCTGGTGTAAATTCACTAACCTTTCCGTCAAGAATTATCCTGTTACATCTGTCGATTATTATATCAGGTGCTCCTTTGGTAAAGGATGAAACGCCCTCATCGTTGGGCATATCATGGAAAGTAGTCATCATCTTTCTTTCGGAGTCGAAAGGTATCTCTTCTATCCTCTTATACATGTGGTTGAGCTCAGCAGAGTCTATACCTGCCTTTCCAGCCAAAGTAATCAATGCACCTTCCGTGGGGTCGCCAATTATCCTATACATGCCGGATGAGTTATCCAGCTTAGCATCATTTGCCAAGGCAGCTATAGTCAATAGTAGCTTCAAGCCGCTGGATTCCTTAGTAGTTATAGTGCTTCCTTCAAGCTTAAAATCTCCAACGGGCTCATAGCCGGTACCCTCTACCTCTATCAGCTTATTGTCTGCAAGGACCTTTACAACGGTCATCTCGTTCTGAGTCAGGGTTCCTGTCTTATCCGTACAGATGACAGAGGTTGCACCCAATGTCTCCACTGCCAAGAGCTTTTTAACTATTGCATTTCTTTCAACCATCTTGTTCATACCTATGGCGAGCACTATAGTAACGATAGCTGGCAAGCCCTCAGGTATTGCGGCGACTGCAAGGCTGATGGAAACCATGAACATCTCAAGGATCTCTCTGCCCTGAAGCAGACCTATCCCAAATACTGCCACACAAACAGCTATCGTAGTCATGCCAAGAACCTTACCCAATTGATTAAGCTTCCTCTGAAGTGGAGTCGGCTCTTCCTCAAAGGTCTGGATCATTGCTGCGATCTTACCGATTTCAGTACCTTCAGCCGTTTCAACTACGATTCCCCTACCCCGGCCATAGGTTATAATGGTACTCATGTAAGCCATATTATGTCTGTCTCCAAGAGAGACTTCATCCGAATAAGTTTCCTGAGCTCTTTTTTCAACGGGAACCGATTCTCCGGTAAGGGACGCTTCCTCGACCTTCAAGTTTGAGCTCTCCACAAGTCTAAGGTCTGCAGGGATTATATCACCTGTCTCCAGTATGACAAGATCGCCAGGGACTAACTGACTTGAGGAAATCTCTTGAGGATTCCCATCCCTCAAGACCTTGGCTGTTGGGGATGCCATTTTCTTTAAAGCCTCCAGAGCCTTTTCAGCCTTGCCCTCCTGGTAGAGACCAAGGAGGGCATTTATAATTACTATGGACATTATTACGATTGCATCTTTAGCTTCACCTACGAAAACAGAAATAAGTGCCGCTGCAATAAGTATCAGGATCAGAAAATCCGAAAATTGAGCAATCAGCTTTTGGAGAAAGCTTTTACCCTCCTGCTCCTTCAGCTCATTTGGACCAAAGGTTTCCAGTTTAGATTGAGCACTCCCCGAGGAAAGTCCTGTTGTCAAGCTCGTATCCAAGCTCTGTGCAACCTCCTCAGGACTTTGTTGATACCATTCCATACTACCCCTTCTTTCTTATAAGTCTTATTATTGTATACCCTGAAAGCAAATAAAAAAGACTCTTGCCCGTGGTATACACAAACAAAAGTCTTGCTTACTACTTTAAGTAGTTTGACAACCGGGTTTGACCGTATTGACGACTGTCATTTATTAAGCTACTCCCTTTTGATAGAGAAATTATAATATAAGGAGTTTCAAATTGCAAGGAGAATATTTTGATTTTACTGCTTTTGACGGCACCAGAGGCTATTGTGATTGACTTATTTGGGATATTAAGAGATAATTTAGATACTAAATAGACAATTGTGGAGTGATTGCCATGAACAACCGAATTCTGATCGTAGACGATGAAAAAGCAATAGGGGATATCATTAAGTACAATCTTGAGAAAGAAGGCTTTGAGGTTGAGCTTGCCTTTGACGGAGAGGAAGGCCTTGAGAAGATCAAGGTCAAGGAGCCGCATCTGCTTTTACTTGATATCATGATGCCAAAGAAGGATGGATTTCAGGTTCTAAAGGAGATTAGACCGACTTTTAAATTTCCAGTAATAGTTCTGACTGCAAAGGAGGAAGAAGTGGATAAGGTCTTAGGTCTTGAGCTTGGTGCCGATGATTACATGGTCAAGCCCTTCAGCATGAGAGAGCTAATAGCCAGGGTCAAGGCAAACCTCAGAAGGATGGACTATGACTTAACTGCAGGAAACGGAGCCGCAGAAATCAAATCTCAGGATTTGGAGATAGATTTAAGCAGGTATGAGGTTAGAAAGAATGGCAACGTTGTGGACTTAACCTTGAGGGAGTTCGAGCTATTAAAGTTTTTAGCCTTAAGCGCAGAGCAGGTATTCACTAGAGAGCAGCTTCTTGAAAAGGTTTGGGGCTATGAGTATTATGGCGATATAAGGACGGTAGATGTAACAGTAAGGCGACTTAGAGAAAAAATTGAGGATGATTCAGGAGACTTTAAATATATACTCACCAAACGGGGAGTAGGCTATTACTTCGGGAGGGGCTAGGATGTTTTCAAGCATTAGATGGAAATTCATCGTGGTCTATTTCCTGTTGGTATTTATTGCTATGGTGATCATAGGAGTGTTCATTGTAAATAGCCTTGAGAATCAGCAGCTGGGAAATATCTCCATATCAATGGAACAGCAGCTTGAGACCATCGTATCGACATCTAGTGATATCGCAGGTGAAAACTGGCTGGAAAACCGCCAAGGGATCCAAAACACCATAGAGGAATGGAGACTTGGTGCCGGTGAGACCCTTTACGTTATTTACGACGAGGAGGTTCCTACGATACTTGCTTCCTCACTTAAACAAGCTGGAGGATTGATGGGGCAGAATGCCCTTTCATATAAGAATATGGATCAGGGTCTTATTCTGAGTGCTTTTAATGGTGATAAGGGAGAGCTTATAATCAGGGATGAGGCTGCAGGAAAGGACTTCATGCACAAGACCTACCCTGTATTGTCAAGTCTGGGCAGGATCACAGGTGTACTTTATATGACAGCAGATCTATCAAATATTGCCCGTACTGTTGATGATTCAAAGGTGATCCTTACAAATGCAACCTTGATAGCACTCCTTATAACGATCATACTTGGATTTTTAATTGCCAGCAGCATCACTGAGCCGATCAGAGACGTTACCAAAAAGGCTGAGGAGATGTCACTGGGTGATTTCGATCAGTTCGTCGAGGTAAAAAGTGACGATGAAATAGGGCAGTTGGCAGGAATGTTCAATCAGCTGACTACCAAGCTTAAGCTTACTATCGGGGAGATGGACCTTGAACGAAGCAAGCTGGATACAATTTTCAGCTACATGGCAGAGGGAGTCATAGCAGTCGACAGGGATGGCAGACTTATTCACGCAAATCCAATTGGTCAGAAGCTGATGGAGCTTGACGAGGAAAGCGTACACTCAGGTATTGAGCTGGACCTTTCATATCTTGATCTTGGAAATATAGATTACAGTAAGCCTGAGACTCTCGACGGAGAGAAGATATATGAGACTATTGACGGAGTATACAAAGTTAAGTATGCCCCTTATAGGGATGAGAGAGACGACATAGCCGGGATAATTATGGTATTCCAGGATATAACTCAGGAGCACAAGCTTGAGAGTATGAGAAAGGAATTTGTGGCTAATGTTTCCCATGAGCTGAAGACTCCTATAACGACTATAAAGAGCTATACTGAGACACTGATGGATGAAGGGGTCGAGCTGGAGGTACAGAAGAGATTCCTCTCTGTTATAGACAGCGAATGCGACAGGATGGCCAGACTAGTCAGAGACCTTCTTCAGTTGTCAAATATTGATTACAAGAAAACAAAATGGGTTCGGACAGAGCTTTTTATCAATCAGCTGCTTCAGGATATTATTTCCAAGCTGGAGGTACTTGCCAGAGATAAGGGTCAGAGGATCAGCATGAGCTTTGCAGAACCTCTTCCTGTCGTAATGGGTGACAAGGACGGCATTGAGCAAGTTTTTATAAATATTATTTCCAATGCCATCAAATATACCGAATCCGGAGGAGTTATATCCATAAATACCACCAATGAGGCTGATAAGGTAAGGATAAAGGTATCCGACAATGGCATAGGGATACCTGAGGAGGACCTTATCAGGATATTTGAAAGATTTTACAGGGTAGAAAAGGGTAGAAGCAGGGATCTTGGGGGGACCGGCTTAGGCCTTTCCATTGCAAAGGAGATAATTGAAGCTCATAATGGCGAAATAATTCTTAAGAGTAAATATGGAAGTGGCACTACTGTTGAGGTAATATTACCCTCTGCGTAATTTAATCTTAATTACTCTGTAATATTCCTGTAATAATTTAAAGGTATAATCCCTATGATAGAATTTATGGTAAAGGGGGTTGAGAGTATGATGAAAAAGATTCTTGTCAGTTTGATTTTGGCGATCGCAATATTTGGATTCGTCAAGGTTGGTCATGCGACAGGGGCTGTAGCACCGATTCAGGAAACTGAACAAGTTGTAGTTGCTCCTGAGATTGCTGCACTGTACCAAATCATAAAGCCTGACAAAACAATCTATTCCTCCTCAGAAAGAGTTGTGTTGATCAACGGGAAAGCACCTTCTGGAACAGAGATTACCATAAATATCTTCGGAACTACAGATTTGACGAGAAGATCCTTCAATCTCGAGAGACTGCCATCGGAACAGGATTATATCCTATTGGTGACTGAAACAGCTACATCGGGCAACATGGGATTCTTTCAAAAGCAGCTGGATCTTGTAAGAGGCATCAATAAGATAGTTATAGATTTTGGAGTTGAAGGCTTGGGAAAAAGCGAATTTATTGTATATACCTACGATTTAAGAAGGACGGAAGTAAGACCGACCTACACAAGGGACTCAGTATTCAGAACAATCCCTTTGATCAACTAGATAATACAAGGAGCGGTTCAAATGAAGGAGAGGCTAAAAACCATTCTCCTTTTTCTTTTGGTAGGGTCAAGTTTGTATATGACTCAAAAACTATGGATCCAGTTTCCGACCAGCGTTACTGGATTTTTTCAGCCTGAGGCTTCCTACTCCTCATCATATCTGTTGTCCGACATGATCATTCCCAACAAATACCTTATAATCTTCGGACAGGATTCTATGACGATGATGTATGACGCCAATAAATACGGCCTTTGGAATTCCTCCAGAGACGCAGCTGCCAAGGTTTTGAGCTCATCTACCTTAAGGATGGAGGAGCTGGAGCAGGGCTACGACACTACATCGGCAGAAAGAGCGATCGTGTTCTACATGCCTGAGAAGCTGAGCACCTATATTGCAGCCAAAGCATGGAATGTAAATGAACCAAATAGTATAACGGATGCCATACCCTACATTGAGAGTATAACTGTCAGTTTGGGTACTGGGGATCCTTTTTTTGTATTTTCAGGGGAAGGCAAAGCTCTGAAGGTCAGGGATACTTCCATAGATTTTTCACAGATCATTCAGGAGATGAATTCAATAGAGGACCAGAAGGGTTACGATTATTACTATTCAATGTCAGATATATTTGACACAGCTAAGCAAGGGATATATATACCCTATGAGATAAACCAAAGTCTTCCTGTAGTTTATGTAAGCAATTCGATTCCATTAATGACTCAAGAGCAGAAGGATCAGTTTGCTGAGAGATTTCTTGAGCAAAGGATAGACTATATTAGACAAATAACAGAGAGCAACGGATCCAATATATATATCTACAACAATCAAGTACTTAAATTCAACTCCAATGGAACGGTTGAGTATTTCAGTTCGCTTCAGGACAAGGTCGAGGACAGGAACCTATATCTGAGTCTGGTTACAGCAGCAGATTTCATCGATAGAAAGGCCTTTACAGCCAGTGGGATGTACCTTGCAAGCACAACTGAGATAGAGGATGAGGATAGTGTAGGATACAGACTCACCTTCAGGTATAGAATAAGGGGACTTCCTGTGCTCTTGGGTAACAGGGAAATACCTGAGTATGCTGAAATTGAGGTTTTCAACAACCAGGTCAGAAGCTATAAGCAGCTGTTCAGGATGGAGGTCGACAATGAATTTGCTCAAACATTTTCAAGTAGGAGGATATTATCATCCTTTGATGTAATAGATAAGAACTATGCATTTCTTGAGAGGAAATATCTCCAATACTCTGGGAATACCAAGGAATCATTAGGGGATCAGCTTCTTAGAGAGGTTTTAGGTTCAATAGAAGACGTAACGATTTCCTACTACGATCCAAATCTCAAGGACCAGGATGAGAGACTTATTGAGATTTGGCAGATAAGGGCTTACGGAAGGCTATATGCCTTTAACGCATATACGGGAACACTTGTATTTGAAAGGTAAGGTGATGAGCGATGGATTGGTCTAAGGCCAAGACGATTTTAATAGTAGCATTGCTCTTTGCCAATGCGATCCTTGGGTATTTTGTTATTACTGATTCTCTGGAATCATATGCCTCAAATAGAGTAGCTGCAGACATTCAGGTTGAGGAACTGCTCCAAAGAAGAGACATTACTCTTCAGTCAGATCTTCCAGGCTTACCAGAGAGTCTCAAGAGCATTACTGTTGAATTTGAACGAAATGAGCCATACGATATTAATTTAAGGTATTTTGACGGGAAGGGATTCAGGGAGCTTAAGGATGAGGAAATAGAAGAGATTTACAGGGGTTACGAGTCTGTTACAATCAAGAACGGCAAGCTATTGATATACGAGAACAGGGGAAGGATGCCATTGGAAACCACGACTATAACACTTGAATCAGCTGAAAATACAGCAAAAAAATTCCTCCAGGAAAGAGGGTACAGCTCAGCGGATATGAAGCTTACGTATCATCAAGAGGAAATAGGTGGCTACAGGCTGGAATATTCCAAGATGCTGGAAAACTCCTATATTGAGGTTGGGAATACATCATTTCTCATCACAGGGGACACTGTAAAAAGGATGGAAAGGACCTGGCTTAATACGGTTGAAATCCAGCAAAGCGATCTTACGCTAATCCCTGCTGAAAAGGCTATTCTTGAGCTGCTAAGCATAGAACAGGCACATGGAAAAACAGTGACTGACATCTCCCTTTGCTATTATTTTGATCCGGAAAAGCAGGACAATTACGATGGTTACCAGCAGGCAACCCAAGGAAATGCAGTACCTGGATGGAGGATACAGTTTGAGGATGGAACAAAGCTTGTCCTCGATTCAGAATAAAATATGCAATTCTAAGCTATCAGACATTCTCTCAGAACTTGTGAGCTGAGAGAGTGTTTGAGGCTTCACTTGAGGAGGACTTACCATGGCTGTTAAATTCTGCTCGCTTTCCAGCGGCAGCAGCGGCAATTGCCAATATATTGAGACAAAGTCGACAAGACTTATAATAGACGCAGGATTCAGCGGGAAAAGAATTGAACAGTTGCTTAAGGAGATTGATGTGGACCCAAGAACTCTTGATGGGATACTGGTAACTCACGAGCATATAGACCATTCCAAGGGAGTTGGAATTCTTTCCAGACGTTACGGCATTCCAGTATTTGCCAACGAAAAGACCTGGATGGGCATGGAGCCTATAGTAAAACAGGTCAAGACCGAAAATACCAGGGTATTTATATCCAACAAGAACATAGAAATAAAGGATGTATTGATACATCCTTTCAATGTAAATCATGATGCTCTTGAACCAGTAGGCTATATTCTGTTTAACGGGGATAAAAAGCTTAGCTTTCTGACGGATACTGGATTGGTCAATGATTCCATGAAAGCCAAGATCCGGAACTCCCATCTATTTTTCATGGAATCCAACCATGACATAAGGATGCTTAAGGAGGGCTCATATCCCTGGCCACTGAAGCAGAGGATATTAAGTCCTTATGGCCATCTGTCCAATGACGATGCGGCATCGGTATTGGGGGATGTCCTGAAGGGAGAAAGTGAGGTCGTGCTGCTGGCACATCTGAGTCAGGACAACAATATTCCAAAGCTGGCCTTTGACACAGTGAGAACAAGTCTTTTGAGTCAGGGATTCGATGTTGATAATGATATAAGGCTTTCTCTTACAAGAAGAGATGGCATAAGCGAGTTTTATATAATTGATTAAGGAGGAATAACATGGACAACTACAACTATGGATCCTATTACCAGCCCCCACGCAAGAGAAGAAGCTTAGTTTCATATATTATTGTGGCAATAATCGCGGGATTACTGGGGGGATTGGGAAGTGCGTATATTGCTCCAAAGTATCTTTACGGGAAATTGATCCCGGTTCCTGAGATTTATCAAGTCAATACTCCTTCAGCAGTAAATACAATAACTATTAAACCTATCGATGAAAGCAATGTAGTTGCAGCCGTAGCAAAAAAATCCGTTAGCACAGTCGTGGGGATAACAACGATCCAGCTGCAGCGTGACTTTCTCTGGACTACTCCGGTGGAAGGCGTGGGTTCAGGTGTGATCGTGCACAGCGATGGCTATATATTGACTAATTCCCATGTCATAGGAGACGGGAATGCCCAGGAGATCAACGTGTTATTTGAAAATGGAGATTCTCTTGAGGGAAGATTATTGTGGTACGATGCTACTCTGGATCTGGCAGTTGTAAAGGTGAATGCAAGTAATCTTCCTGTGGCTGAGCTTGGAGACTCCGATTTGGTAGAGGTAGGACAGATGGCAATCGCCATAGGAAATCCCCTTGGCCTTGATTTTCAAAGGACAGTAACAGCAGGTGTAATCAGTGGTCTACACAGGTCTATACAGATAAACAGATACTCTGTAATGGAGGACCTCATACAAACAGATGCCTCAATAAATCCTGGAAACAGCGGAGGGCCGCTTCTCAATGCGACTGGTCAGGTAATAGGCATAAATACAGCTAAGACTCAGTCAGGAGAAGGACTTGGATTTTCAATACCTATCAATCTTGTAAAGCCGGTTATCGAAGAGATAGTTGAGTCCGGAAACTTCAGGAACGTATATATTGGTTTTACAGGGAGCGAGGTTGCAGTATATGAAAGGCAGATGAATGTTGACATCAAAGCACCTACAGGAGTGGTCGTCATAGAGATCATCGAGAACTCTCCTGCACATGTCGCTGGCCTTAAGCCGATGGATGTTATCATTGCTGTTGACAACTACGAGGTAACAAGCATGTCGAATCTTCGAAAGATTCTATATAACTACAGAATTGGAAGTAAAGCGACATTGACTATAAACAGGGACGGGAATATCAGCAAGGTACCAGTGACTTTCAAGGAATTTTAGGAGGAAGCAGATGAAGATATTATTGGCAAATGATGACGGTATCATGGCACCTGGGATCCATACGCTTGCAAAGCATTTAATCGATAAACACGAAATAATAATCATAGCTCCTGAGACCCAAAGGAGCGCACAAAGCCACGCCATCACTCTACACAAGCCAATAGTCATTAAGGAGGTTAAGCTGGACGGTATAGATGCACCAGCCTACAGCATTTCCGGAACGCCAGCTGACTGCGTCAGGGTGGGAATGGAGCTTTTGACAGATGGTGATGTAGACATAGTACTGTCAGGAATAAATATGGGTCTAAACTCCGGGATGGATATCCTGTACTCGGGTACTGTTTCAGCTGCAATTGAGGCTAATCTCTATGGTGTACCGAGCATCGCGGTTTCCGCTGAATGGTGCAAGGGTGACGTAAACTATGAGATCGCAGCAAAGTATGCTGTTAAGCTGATAGATAAGCTGGAGATCGAAAAGATCGACACGCCAATGGTGCTAAATCTTAATACTCCATTTGATCTTCATGATCCTGAAGTGCCTATTAAGGTTTGCAGGACAGGAGGTCCTATATATGACTACTATATGACTGAAAGCAATGGAAATGGCGAGAAGACACTCAAGGTAATAGGAAGAAAGGATACAGTTCTTGAAGAGGACACTGATAGACTATTCCTTTCTAAGGGTTTTGCCACATTGACACCTTTGAGCTATGATTTCACAAATTTTAAGCTAATGGATAAGGTTAGAAAGTGCATTGAAGAGAACGACAAATGTGAATAAATATACCTGCTTCGGGTATCTATCCCAGGAACCCATAGAAATGGGACCAGGATTATAATTTAAAGGAGATAGATAATATGGATAAGAGGACAGGAGTAGTGACTATGGGAGGAAACCCCATGACATTAGTAGGTAAGGAGATCAGGGTTGGAGACAAGGCTCCTGATTTCACGGGGCTAAAGGGAGACATGAGCTCTTTCAGTCTTAAGGATGCAGGAGATAAGAAAAAAATAATTTCAGTAGTCCCATCTCTTGATACAGGAGTCTGTGAACTTCAGACCATAAGGTTTAACGAGGAAGCAGCTGAGCTTGAGGACGTTGCAATCATAACGGTTTCTGTAGATCTCCCCTTTGCTCAGAAGAGGTTTTGCAGTGCAAATGGAATTGACAAGGTAATAACTGTATCTGATCACAGAGATCTTGATTTTGGTCTTAAATATGGTTTCCTTATGGAGGAGGTACGACTACTTTCAAGGGGGATCGTCGTACTTGACGGAGAGAATAATGTTAAATACGTTGAGTATGTTGACCAGGTTGGTAAGCACCCTGACTACGACAAGGCTCTGGATGCAGTAAGAAGCATATAATTAAAAAAGTCTCCTGTGGGAGGCTTTTTTGGAAGGTGAAGGCAATGAATATAGATATTGCAGTAGTTGGTAAAATAAAAGAAAAGTATCTGGCTGAGGGGATAATGGAGTACTCGAAAAGGCTTGGAAGGTACTGCAGCCTAAGGATCCTGGAGGTGGAGGATGAGAAGACTCCTGAGACCATGTCTTACAAAGAGATGGAGGAAGCCAAGAGAAGAGAGGGCGAGAGACTCCTTTCAAAGATACCTGATCAGGCATTAGTTATTGCACTATCAATCGATGGGAAGCAGCTTTCCTCAGAGGAGCTTTCTGAAAAGATCTCAGATCTTATGGTGAGAGGGACTTCACATATAGTCTTTGTAATAGGAGGCTCCTTGGGACTGTCTGATGAGATTTTGGCAAGAAGTCAGATGAAGCTATCATTTTCCAGGATGACCTTTCCTCATCAAATGATGAGAATGATACTTCTTGAGCAGATATATCGAGCCTTCAGAATAATTAAAAACGAGCCTTATCACAAGTAGCAAAGGGGGTCCAGTATGAAAAACAATGACAAGATCTACAAAATGAGCTTTGCCAAGGTATATCCAATGTACATTGCAAAGGCTGAAAAGAAAGGCCGAACAAAGGAAGAGGTTGACCTGATCATACTGTGGCTTACAGGGTATAGTAAAGAGGAGTTTGAAAGGCAGCTTGAGAGGCAGTCAGATTTTGAAACATTCTTCAGGGAGGCTCCAGCAATGAACCCCTTAAGGTCACAAATAAAGGGTGTCATATGCGGTGTCAGGGTAGAGGAAATAGATGAGCCTCTGATGAAAGAGATAAGATACCTTGATAAGCTTGTTGACGAGCTTGCAAAGGGTAAACCGATGGACAAGATATTAAGAATAAATTAGAAGAAAACACCAATTCTTTGTGATTACTATGAATTGGTGTTTTTCCATATGGGTAGAATAATGGTAGCTTGATTTTTAGGATAGCTTTAACAGAGGGGGAGTTTATAAATGAAGTTTGTGATAGAGGATGGATTTTGGGATATATTCCCTGATGCAAGAATTGGAGTAGCAGTTTGCAAGGGTGTGGAAAATACATACAGTGATAAAGCCTTTTTCGAAGATACTCTCAGATCTGCGGAGATGAAGGCAATTTCAAGACTTGGGGATGGGAATCTGACAGAAAAGCCCGAGATAAAGATATGGAGAGAGGCTTTTACGAAATTCAAAACAAAGAAAGGGGCCAGATCATCTGTTGAAGCCCTGCTTAAAAGGGTAGTTGGAGGGAATCAGCTTAGGTGTATCAATCCGCTTGTCGATCTGTACAACTCAATATCCCTCAAATACGGACTTCCTTGTGGTGGGGAGGATATAGACAAGTTTAAGGGTGACCTGAGGCTTGGATTAGCTTTGGGGGAAGAGCACTTCATTCCATTGGGAGATCGGGAAAGCTCACCCCCATATCCGGGAGAGGTAGCTTATTTGGATGATGAAGGCGCAGTATGCAGGTGCTGGAACTGGAGAGAGGCTGAAAGAACTATGCTGACAGAGGATACAAAGAATGCTTTTCTATGTATCGAGATACCTGATTCGTCAAAATTAAAGGACCTGGAATCTGCTGTTGAGGAGCTCTCACAGCTGGTATTCGAAAATCTTGGCGGATGTTGTCATTATTTCATATTGGATAGAAACAACAGTGAGTACATTCTTACGGAGAATGAAGACAATATAAGAAAGGCAGGGATGTATAGTGGAAGCAGAAGGCAGAATTGTAGATCTCAATAGTGAGAATCTTCAAAGCTTTAGGGAGTTTTGCAGAAGAAACAGAAGTAAGGTTGATGATTCCTATTTGTATGAGGAGGACATTAGCACATTTGAACCTAATCCAGAAAATCCCACCTTCCTTTATCTTGAGGGAGGCAAGGTAGTCGCAGCCGCATCATTGATAATTGACGAGTATAACCGAAAAGGCAACAGGGCAAGGTTCAGGATACTTTATTCAGAAAAGGACAGCAAAGGGATTTACGATGGCATATTCCATAGGATATTGATCCATGCTCTGGATTTGGATAATGTATATATTTTTGTTCCAACCTATAACGATAAGCTGATGGCCAGAATGGAGAAGTTGGGTTTTTGCAGGGAAAGATATACCTATCTCATGGTCAGAGAGGATGATCCAGTCAAGAAGGAAGAGCTGCCAGAAGGCTTTGCTTTGAAGTCTTTTGACCCTGAACGGGATTTAGATGAATGGTGCAGTGTAAGAAATATCTGTTTCGCAACAGTTAAAGGCAATGAGACACCTATAAGTCCTGAAATGGTAAGATCCTTCGCTATTAGGAATGACTATCTTGATGGTGGCATGATCATGCTTACTCATAATGGGAAGGCTGTGGGGATCGTAAGAGGTACAAGAGATGAATATGAGGGGAAGCCAATAATGAATATTGGTTCAGTTGCAGTTCTTCCGGAATATCAGGGCAGGGGACTTGGAAGAGTGCTTCTGAGAGAGGCTATAAGATTCGCAAAGAGATCAGGCTTTTCAAGGACTGTCCTATCAGTAAATGCGGACAATGAGGGTGCCCGAAAGATATATGACAGAGAGGGCTTCAAGGAGGTTGAGGGAGTGGTATGCTATGTCTACCCAGTTCACTGAATTTCCATTGATGGAAACAGCGAGGTTGGTCCTAAGAAGGCTCACCGAGGAGGATCTTGACGATCTTTTCAACATGAGGAAGGACCCTGATATGCATGAATATACAGACACAATGCCCGATACTTCCCTAAAGGATACAAAGGAATACCTTGAAAGGATGGATAAGGGAATAAATGAAGGCAAGTGGCTTCTCTGGGGTATTCAGTCAAAGGAGACACATAGGATAATCGGCAGTGTAAGTGTCTGGAACTTTACTGAATCCCGTAATGGAGCTGAGCTCGGATATGGGATAGTGACCCATATGCAGGGTAATGGGTATATGGCTGAGTCCCTGCAGGCAGTTATAGACTACTGCTTCAGGACTATTGGAATGGATTGGATCGAGGCCTGTACGGAGGAGGGGAATGAAAGCTCCACGAGGCTTCTTGGAAATCTGGGTTTTGTTCAGATAAACAAAGTCATAGACCAGGGTTATAATACGGATAGACTTTACAATATGCTGGTGTTCAGGAAAGTGAAGCAATAGTTGCAACTTAATTTTCTTACTTCATTCATCTCTTGACAAACTGTGTTATAATAGGTTATTGGATGGCAGGGCAATGTTAATTAATTAACCAAGCTCTTACAATAAAGTTTTGAGGTGACTAACTATTAAAAGTCAATGATTTTTTTAGAAATATGATGAAACAAAAATGGGCATACCAAACAAGCCTTTTGATAGATCATTTCAAAAAGCAATCAGACTTTAGTGTTACTGATCGCCACTACACAATCAGCGAAGTTTTGTTGGATCAAAATCAATTCCATTCTTTTCAAGAGTAAAGATGACTCGAATCAATTTCTTGACAAGATGAGAACATGCCACACGGTGTGATTTACCTTCATTACGCTTTTTGTGGTAGTACTCAGCAAATGTCATGTTGTATTGAATCAATGGAATACATAGATTCATCAAGGTGTAGCGAAGATGGGAAGAACCTCTTTTAACCATACCTCCACCATGTTCCGACGTCCCTGATTGATAATAACCTGGTTCAAGCCCAGCAAAAGAAAGCATCTGAGCAGGGGAATTAAATCTAGATAAATCACCATATTCAGCATATATAACAGCTGCTGACAGAGGGCCAATCCCAGGTATAGATAAAGTTTTGGGATCAATTTCAACGATTAAAGATTCAATTTGACTTTCAAGAGAGTCTACCTCATTTGCTAATTGTTTATACAAAGATAGCAGACTATTCAATTGGCAAGTAAAAAGTTCATGATCGCAGCCAACGGTATTCTTGGCCAATTCTTTTAGCTTTATAAATTTTTGCATAGAGAATTTTCCTCTGGAAATACTGCGTAAAGCATCATAGGACCTAGTATTCATATTAGCAATACTTTTGGCAGAACCATAATTATCTAAAAGGTAGATAGCAGTCTTGCTAAACCGATTATTGAAAAATGGCTTAAACTCAGGAAAGACGTGATCAAGGACATTTGTAATCTTAACCATGTAAAAGCTTCTCTGTTTAACAAGAGAGTCACGAAGACGAGTTAATGACTTAAGCGCATAGGTATGATAAAATCCTATTGGATAGGGTTTGTAATCAACCGTCATAAGCCAGCGGGCAATGGATATGGAATCAATTGCATCCGTTTTGGTACGCCTTAAAGACTGAGACTTGTTAAACTTTGAGAGAAGAACAGGGTTAAATTCCATGAAGCTGTAGTGGGCTTTTTCGAGGAACAACTTCAGGTTTAAAGCATAATGACCAGTAGATTCAAACCCTATTCTTACATTCTCTTTAGGATAAAGAGAATCTAGAACAGATAAGAGTTCTGTAAATCCATCAGAATCGTTCTTGATAGAAAAAGAATCACAAACAACCTCGCCTGCTTCAGTAACAATGAAACAGTCGTGTTTGAACTTAGAGATGTCGATTCCGACATAGAACATTAGAAATACCTCCTTTAATAATATTTAGCACTGTTGTTTTCCACAAGGTTTCCGGCCATGTAATCACGTAAATACAAACGTCAAAGCGTTAACTAACCAATTACCAGTGAAGACGAAAAGCTGTGGTCTGAGTCACCTCAAAACAGTCAAAGCTGTAGCAAAATAGAAACAAATCCACAGTGCTTTATCATTATAATAACGGAGTAATAGATAATCCCCAAATAATTTGGGAGAAAGGAGAAATAATCCAACCCCCTCTATTAAAGAGGTTAATTGGATTATACGTGAATATATGAAGGCTAAAACTGTGGCACAATCGCGCGTGAGCATAGGAAATATGATGCAGCCGGACCAAGCTAACGTCAATGGAGGAGTTCACGGAGGAGAAATCATGAAGATGATGGATACCTGCGCAGGGATAGTTGCCAGGAGGCACTCCAGGATGAGCACTGTTACGGCAAGGGTAGATGAGCTGGAGTTTCTTCTACCGATAAGAGTAGGCAACCTGGTCACGTGTCATGGACAGCTCACATATGTTGGTAAACAATCCATGGATATCCTTGTGACAGTTATGGTCGAGGACCTTAAAAAAAGTGAACCCTCCAGAATGGCTCTTACAGCTTACTTTACAATGGTGGCTCTTGATGAGAACGGTCTTCCAACTGAGGTACCGAGGCTTATCATCGAAACAGAGGAGGAGCAAAGGCTTTATGACGAAGGTGAATCAAGGTATAAAGCGCACAAGGAAAAGAGAAAAAACTGGACAAAAGACTAATTCACAGAGCCGCAAGGCTCTGTATTTATTTTAAAACTCTCATCCTGTAGGAATTCATAGCAGTCTCCGTAAGTTTTTTCAATAGCTTATTGTTTACATAGATCCCTACAACTGCTCCAACCACAGGCATCATTTGCATAAGCTTCGCAAGGTCCAGGTAATCCCTGTATTCCTGTTGAAAGCTTCTCCAGTTGAAATCATCTAACTCCTTAGGGAGAGAGGATACATAGTTATCCCAGGACTCCATTTTCTCAAATATTTCATTGACATGGGCCTTGCTGGAGAAAGCAAGCTGGAATATATGGAGGAGGTAAAGTCTCTCTTCATAGCTTGAGGTGTCGAAGCCGTAGATGGCTGCAACCTCATAAAGAAATTTCATTTTGATACCAAGGAGTAAAGGGAAGTCGGCAAGTGAGGCAACAAAACCACCTGCTCCTGTAGCGGCACCCTCTACGGCAGCGGTCGTTGCATAGATCTTGCCCTTGTCTCTTACTCTTCGTTCTCTTTCTTCAAGAGGAAGGCCATACAATGGTTTGGAGGATATAAAGCCGGTCCCCAAGAGTACTGTTGTTGTGATGCTCTTGATAGCACCAGTTATAATCTCATGGTATTTTTCCGGGAACATCCTGGTCACTGCCTTCTGTGTTCCTTTGGAAGCCCTCTCAAGCAGTGAAGGAGGCTTTCGCATTTCTTTTTTCCATCTCTCGAGATCCTTTTGGACTCTGCTCTCGTATGAAAACATGATTTATCACCGTTCCTATAATCACCTTATTTCGTGTATAATCTTATTATACCCAACGAAAATAGAAGAGTTCATTTTCCCTGTCTACTATTTTGGAATACCAAGCATCGTCGAAGAGTTTATTAGAAGAATAAAATTTGAGGGTACTCTAAGTAAGGGTTCATATTTAGTCCTGACCTGTGGGGGAACCACGGGAAATGCACTTGGGATTTTGAAAAATCTTTTAGAAGAGAGGGAGCTTAAGCTGGATTACATATTTGCAGTAGACATGCCGGATAATTACATCCTGATTTATGATATCCAGAAACCCCGACAGCAGAAAATACAGCTTGATAGCTTACCCCTTTTATCGAATGGGCAGAAAGACCAAGAGCTTTAATTTCACAGAGGCTTGCAACGGGGATGTGGAGTATGTGAAAAAATCTGTCCATCGGGGACAATAACCATGAATATGAAGCGGCTTGAGTGGACTGAGGAAAGATGCATCCACTGCCTGGCATGTCTGCATAGATGCCCACAAAATGCCATCTAGTATGGAAGGAAGACTGACGGCAGAGGAAGATACATAAATCCGAATACTAAGTTAGATATTTGAGGATGGCTGTTTAGCCGTCCTCTATTGAAGGTTTTAAGAACAAGCTTGACAGGAGTTGATAGATATTGGAAGGATTCAGGATCGAGATAGAGTACAGAAACAGGAAGACCTTAGGCATTAAGCTTGAAGAATCCGGAAGAATAAGGGTTCTGGCACCAAAGGGCACCAGCTTTAGTGTAATCAAAGAAGCTCTGGGTGCCAAGGAAAAATGGATACTCAATAAGCTTAGGGAAATAGAAGGTCAGGAAAAGCCATCACCTATTGAATTTGGAGGAACTGTACCTTTTCTTGGCACTGATTTGGCGATCAGACCATTTGATCACGATAAAGGCAGGATCAATAAAACCAGGATTTCAAAAGGAGAGCTTTTAATAGGATCCAGAGATTGGAGCAGGGATAAGCTCAAGGACGCAATGGTTGATTTCTACAGAGCTAATACAAGGGAAATAGCTATTGAAAGAATCGACCTATATTGGAGATCCATTGGGATAAAACCTGAAGGGATAACCGTTAGGGATCAAAAGACAAGGTGGGCAAGCTGCTCCTCAAGGGGAAACCTAAGTTTTAACCTTCGGTGCTCGATGCTCCCCATGGAGCTTTTTGATTATATTGTAATCCATGAGCTTTGCCACCTGATCCATATGGATCATTCCATGGAGTTTTGGAAGAGGGTGGAAGCTATACTTCCTGATTACAATGACAGAAAAAAGCGTCTAAAGAACGAAGGAGCATCTATCTTCAGATATTTCAGGAAAGAATGAAGCCTGACAAAATTTGGGTCATTGAACCTCTTATGGGTATACATTACCTTGAAGGGGGGATATGAATGTTGATTAGACGAGCGGAAGTAAAAGAAAATAAAGTGCTTACTGAGCTTGCAGTGATGTCTGAGGCATACTGGGGCTATGATAAGAGGTTTTTGGACGCATATCGTCAGATATATAGTCTTACAGAGGATTACATCAGAAATCATCCAACCTTCGTAATGGAGGAGGATGGAAAGCTTGCTGGCTTTTATAGTATCATAGAGAGCGATGATGAGGTAACTCTTGAATACTTTTACCTGGACCCTGCTTATATAGGGAAGGGACTGGGAAGGGAGCTTTGGGATCATCTGGTGGAATTTTGCCGGAATAGAGGCATCATTGAATTTGTGCTCGTATCAGCTCCTGAAGCAAGGCTTTTCTATGAAAAAATGGGTGCAGTGGTAGTAGGCGATGTGAATTCACTGGTTGGCAAGGATAGAAGGATCCACAAGATGAAAATGATAATATGAGATAATTTTGGGAGGAGATTTGATGATAAAGTATAGTTTTACACTAAAGGAAACTGATGGATCCGAGGTTTCTCTCAAAGATTATCTGGGGAAGAGAGTTATCGTATACTTTTACCCAAAGGACAATACCTCAGGCTGAACCGTAGAAGCTATTGGCTTCAGGGACCTGAAGCAAGAGTTTGAGGCGGTTAATACTGCAATTATTGGTATCAGTAAGGATGATCTCAAATCCCACGCCAGGTTCAGAGATAAGAATGACCTGAATTTTCTTTTATTGAGTGATGAAACAGGAGAGGTCCATGAGCTTTTCCAGGTGATCGTTCCAAAGAAGCTGTATGGCAAGGAATATATGGGAACAGAGAGATCAACCTTTATATTCAATGAGAATGGTGAGCTTATTAAGGAATACAGAAAGGTAAAGGCAGAAGGACATGCTGAGGAGGTACTGGCCTTCATAAAGGAGAGATTTGATTGATATATGAAGGAGTAGTGTACAGACCGCCTTCCGAGGCAGGAAGCTGGATACTTCAGGCTACCATAGGCTGTTCCCACAACAGGTGTACCTTCTGCAATATGTACAAGGATAAAAGCTTCAGAATAAGATCTGTGCAGGAGCTTGAGGATGAGATCCATAAGGTTCGGGAGCTCTATCCGGATATAAGGAGAGTATTTATTGCAGATGGAGACGCTCTTATGATAAGAACTGAGGATTTGAAGTATCTACTGTCAGAGATCAGAGCTTCTTTTCATAAATTGGAGAGGATAGGGATATATGCTTCACCAAAGAGCATACATTCAAAGACTGATGATGAATTGATTTCGCTTTATGAGGCAGGTCTTGGGATCGCGTACCTCGGGCTTGAGTCAGGCGATCCTGAGATACTCCTGAGAGTAAGGAAGGGAGATACAAGGGAAGGTATTATTTCGGCTGGCAAAAGGTTAAAGGCTTCAGGGATCAAACTTTCCATAACTGCCATATCTGGACTCGGAGGGAAGGAAAGGTGGAGAGAGCATGCCTTGATGACAGCTTCTGCAGTAAATGAAATAAGGCCTCACTACCTTGGACTTTTGACACTTATGGTGGAGCAGGGCACTGAGCTTTGGACTTCAGTCCAGGAAGGAAGCTTCCAGTTACTGACGCCAGATGAGGCAGCCAGGGAGACATTGTCGCTCCTTCAGGAGCTTGATTGCGATGGCCTGGTTTTCAGAAGCAATCATGCCTCTAATTACGTGGCTCTCAAGGGAACTCTTAACATGGACAGGGATAAGCTTATAAGTCAGCTGAAAAGAGCAATTGAGGATGAAGGTTTTAAGGATGAATCCTTCCGAAGGCTTTAGCTTTTGCTCGTGTTTATTAGAAACCCCCTCGGGGTAAACTAAAATATGTAAACCAATAAAAGGAGGATGAAATTATGACTCAATACCACGAGCCTGTAGAAAGGCTGGACGACAAAACGATGGATATTACAAGGGCGATCATGAGCCTTAAGGAGGAGCTTGAGGCTGTAGACTGGTACAACCAGAGAGTTGCTGCAACAAATGATCCTGAGCTTAAGGGTATCATGGCTCATAACAGGGACGAGGAGATCGAGCATGCAGTTATGACCCTTGAGTGGCTGAGAAGGAACATGGACAAGTGGGATGAGGAGCTTAAGACGTACTTATTCTCTGAGGGCTCGATCATTGACCTTGAAGAAGGGGAA
Organism: Gudongella oleilytica; assembly: GCF_004101785.1. Classification (NCBI taxonomy): domain Bacteria; kingdom Bacillati; phylum Bacillota; class Tissierellia; order Tissierellales; family Tissierellaceae; genus Gudongella; species Gudongella oleilytica. The sequence continues at coordinate 2,319,792 of NZ_CP035130.1, read as the reverse complement.
GTAGACAGTGCACCTGAGGATAAGGGACTAAGCATCGGAGATCTTAAATAGGAGGTAGAATATATGCTTTACAGAGATTTGGCTCCAATAACAAAGGAAGCATGGGGAGAGATTGATTCCAGAGCAGCAGAGGTATTGAAATCATATCTATCTGCCAGAAAAGTGGTTAAGGTAAATGGTCCAAAGGGACTGGACTATAATGTCATAACTGAGGGAAGGCTTGGGGAGGTTTCCAAGTCCAAGGAAGTTGAGTTTGCTACCTATAAGGTATTGCCCCTGACCGAGGCAAGAGTAGAGTTCGAAATGAGCAGATGGGAGCTTGACAACATTTCAAGAGGCGCTAAGGACATAGATTTTGGTCCGCTGGAGGATGCTCTTGAGAAAATGGCTCTATTTGAGGAAAATGCAATCTATAATGGACTGAAGAAGGCTGGTATAGACGGTCTTAAGGCTTCAGCTTCAGCTAAGCCCATAGCTTTTGGAATCGACGGTACTTCAATACTGGAAGCTGTAACCAGCGGGGTGATAGCTCTTAGAGAGGGATTCGCAGGAGGATCTTACACTCTTGTGGTAGGGAAGGAAGCTTATAAAAGGATACTTTCCAACGATGGAGGATATCCTTTGAATAAAAGGATCGAAAGCCTTATCCAGGGTAAGATAATTTTAAGCCATGTAGTTGAAGGTGCTTATTTGCTTCCGTATAATAATGAGAACCTGGAGCTTACAGTTGGCAAGGATTACACTATCGGTTACCAGTCTCATACAAGCGAGAAGGTTAGATTCCATGTTTCTGAGTCCTTTACATTCAGAGTACTAGATCCTGCATTGATAGTGAGGTTTGAGCTATAGGAGGATATAGTATCCAAGCTATATATAAAGGGGAGTTCCTCGGCGAGGAGCTTCTTTTTTGGTACGACGGGCATGCCTTCTGTCTGTGGTGAAAGTCCACAAGGGGCGTAGTTGCCGACGAACCCTATAGCGACTTGCAAGGTTCACATCGTGAGGTGTGGGCGAGAGGAAGCAATAGCGAAATCGTAGCCTGACGGACAGAAACCTGATACCAAGGCTTGCATGGAGGATAAGCTGGCCAAAAGCAGTGAAGTCCAAAAGGCAATCGTAACCCATGCAGGTAGATCAGGCAGGTAGACGAGGAAAGACAGAGGACTTATCCCGTGAGGTCTCATGGGCGGCTAAAACCGTAGTAATAACGAACCATGAGAAGTCAGCAGAGGTCATAGTACTTGGAAACAAGGAAGGACTGAACAATTCAAAGTCAAATGGACTTACGGATGTAAATGCATAGGCCTGACGAGAATCTCAGTAGCGAAGACGTAACGGAGCGAAGGGTTCACAGGAGGTAAGGTTGATATGCATGAAAGCAAAACAGGAAAAGGAGACAAATCATGTCACAACTAATGGAACAGATATTATCAAGAGAGAATATGCTGCTTGCATACAAGAAGGTAAAAGCCAACAAAGGAGCAGGAGGCATAGACAACATAAGTGTAGACGAAATTGATGAATATCTGAAAGGAAACTGGGAAGACATCAAGGAACGTATTCGTAACAGAAAGTACAAACCTCAGCCGGTGCTAAGAGTTGAAATACCAAAGCCAAATGGTGGAGTAAGAAAACTTGGTATACCCACAGTGATGGACAGAATCATAGAACAGGCAATAGTGCAGGTAATCACACCCATAGTGGAGCCACATTTCAGCGAATACAGCTATGGTTTCAGGCCGGGTAGACGAGCACAACAGGCAGTCATCAAACTATTGGAATATCTGAATGACGGATATATCTACATAGTGGATATTGACCTTGAGAAGTTCTTTGATAATGTACCACAAGACAAGCTGATGACCCTTGTAGGCAAAATCATACAAGACCCTGACACAGAATCACTCATAGCTAAATATCTAAAGGCAGGAGTGATGGACAAAGGAAAATATGAAGAAACCAACGAGGGGACCCCGCAGGGAGGAAACCTCTCCCCAATACTCAGTAACATCATGCTCAATGAGCTTGACAAAGAGCTTGAAGCAAGAGGACTTAATTTTGTTAGATATGCAGATGACTGTGTAATAGCAGTAGGAAGTAGTGCAGCTTCCAACAGAGTTATGAACACCATAACAAAATGGATAGAGAGAAAACTCGGATTAAAAGTCAACGCAGAAAAGACAAGAACCACAGAACCAACAAAGCTAAAATATTTAGGATTTGGTTTTGTGAAGATGGATGGTAAATGGGAGGCAAGGCCTCATCGGGACTCCATAGTTAAATTCAAGAGAAAACTCAAGCAGCTCACAAAACGCTCATGGTCAATCAGCATGGACGATAGAATAAAGAGACTCAATTGGGTAATCAGAGGCTGGATAAACTACTTTCGAATAGGTAAAATGAAGACTAATATGATACGAATAGATGGACACTTGCGTACAAGAATCCGTATCGTGATATGGAAGCAGTGGAAAACCAGTCAGAAGAGAATGTGGGGCTTAAGAAAACTCGGTGCTCCGGAATGGATGGTAAGACAGTCGGTAGGGTTTAACAACCATTACCAGGCAGTGGCTAAAACCACAGGTTTACGTAAAATATCAAAAGAAATCCTCGCAAAGCGAGGTCTCATTAGTTGTTTGGATTATTATTTGAATTGAACCGCCGTATGCCGAACGGCACGTACGGTGGTGTGAGAGGGGAATTAATTTTCCCCTACTCGATTTAACGAAATATTGTTAATGAATTTACAAATATAGCCATTATATTCCGACAATGGTACAATGGACTGGATGGGGAGGAGTTTAATGAGCAGCTCAGCATACAACAAGAAAAAAGAATATCTGACTACAAGCGAAAGCTTATATAAAAGTGCAATTTACCTTGCATGGCCTGTGATACTTCAGTCTTTGCTGCAGGTTTCTGTAGGAACTGTAGACATCAAGATGGTCGGTACCCTTGGTGTGGATGCAATTTCGGCTGTGGGGACAAGCAGGAATATCGTAATGATACTTATGGTTTTGGTAATGGGGATCTCAACTGGCACAACTGCAATGGTTTCCAGGTTCATAGGAAGAGGAGATGAACGGAATGCCAGCAGAAGTGCCGGGCAGGCATTTCTATTATCGCTGATGCTTGGAGTCTTCATAATGCCCGTAGGTCTATTGACCAATGAGATAAGCTTAAGGCTGCTCGGGGTAGAAGAATCAGTGCTGGTGCTTGCCATTGATTATATGACTGTCTTTTTCATCGCCATTCCATTTTTCCTGCTTCATTTCATGGCCAAGTCGATTTTCCAGGGGGCAGGAGATACAAAAACACCATTGGTGATTGATATAATAATGAACCTGGTCAATATAGGCGGTAACTTCATATTTATTTTCGGGATGCTCGGTTTTCCCGCAATGGGTGTGGCTGGAGCGGCTATAGGAACAGCACTTTCAAGGATCACAGGGGCAGCGTTGGGATGGGGAGCCCTTCTTAGCGGCAGGTTTGTAGTCAAGGTATACCCTAAAGACATGCTAAAGCCGGTTTGGAGTGCTGCCGGTCAGATCGTACGGATTGGAACCCCTGCTGCCCTGCAGGGACTGTCAAGAAATGCAAGCACCTTTGTGCTTTTTGCAATACTTGCCCGAACAGCAGATGCCGCAGCTGCCGTCCCTGCATTTGTCATAGGTACAAATCTCAATCAATATGCCCTTATGCCTGGACTAGCCATTGGTACTGCTGCAGCGACCTTATCAGGCATGAATCTTGGAGCTGGGAAGCATGAAAGGGCTGAAAAAAGCGGAAAGGCAACGGCAGTTCTTGGAGCAGGTACAATGTTTTTCATTTCCGTACTATTTGTAATATTTGCCAGACCTTTCATCAGCTTCTTCCTGGATGCACCGAATGAACAGGTAATATCTGTAGGAAGAACGTATCTTGCCATAATTGCCGCTTCTGAACCATTCCATGCGGTAGCGATAATTACCTCAAGGACAATGCAGGGTGCAGGATTTACCAAGAAGCCCTTTCAGGTTACTTTCTTTAGCTGGGTAGTCATAAGGCTTATCCTGGCTTACATCCTGGCCATTCTTTTTGGACTGGATTCGACCGGTGTCTGGATAGCAATCAGCATATCTTCTGTGATATCCGGGGTACTGACTTACGGGATATTCCTTGGAGGTGAATGGAAAAAAGTAGCTATCGATCCGGTGAGTGAATAATAAATGTGTACAAAAATACCCTAATGGGGTATAATAAGCTATAAATCATGATCATGGAGGAGAATATGATAAATGCAGATGTATCTTATCCAATAGCTCTTGGAGCTGGTATACTTTCGTTTTTCTCACCCTGCCTTCTTCCGATGATTCCTGCATATATAATGTATGTGTCAGGGGCTGATTTTGAGGAGGATCTGTCGAGGAGAAAAATTCTCGCAGTTACAAGGACGCTTGGCTTTGTTATCGGATTTACTATAATATTCATGATAATGGGAACCTCTGCCAGTTTTTTAGGAAGATTCTTCATCCAAAACAAGCAGCTATTCCTGAGAATAAGCGGACTACTTATTATCGCATTTGGTTTAAACATGATGGGAGTTTTGAAGCTGGGATTTCTAAGCTCGGATAAGAGGGTAAAATCTCCAAAGAAGATAACCAACTGGTTTAGCTCGATACTTATGGGTATGGCATTTGCTGCTGGCTGGACCCCTTGTTTTGGTCCAGTGCTTGCGTCAATACTCGTTTACGCCGGTTCAACAGGTACAATATCTAAGGGTGTGCTGCTGCTCTTGATTTATTCGATCGGTATGGCTATTCCGTTCATGCTTACAGCCTTATTTATAAATGTTTTCACAAGGTTGCTGGAGAAGGCAGAGGGCTTTATGAAGTATATGCCTTATATCAGTGGAATCATACTTGTTATATTTGGAATTCTCATTTTCTTCAACAAGATGATAGATATAAGTAAATTGTTACTGTGAGGAGGTAAAACGTGAATAGAAGAAATGTGATCATATTGGCAATAGCCGTTGTGGCTATACTTGGTGCAGCCCTATTCTTCCTCAATTATTCAGGGAAGGGTGACAACGCAGAGGTTGAACCTCAAGAACCCCAAATCTCTCAGCCTGCAGAGAGTGAATCACCAGCAGACCCTGGAGCAGTTGGAGCCGGAGAACCGGAATCAGTGGACGATCCGGAGGTGGCAAGGCCTGTCGGAACAGGGGTTGGGAATATTGCACCGGATTTTACTCTTCTCAATTTGGAAGGTGAAGAGGTTAGCCTTAGTGATTTCAGAGGAAAGCATGTGTATCTGAATTTTTGGGCGACATGGTGTAGCTTCTGTGATATGGAAATGCCTGATCTCCAAAGAGTATACGATGAGAATGACGACATGGTAGTTCTTGGGGTAAATGTAATGGAGAAGCTCGATGAAGTAAAGCCTTACATCGAAGAAAACGGCCTGACCTTCCCCGTAGTACTTGATGAGGAAGGCATGATGGGGTCTCTTTATTTGGTGCGTGGGATGCCTACCACCTATTTTATAGATAAGGAAGGTGTAATACTGGGCTCCATACCCGGCATGCTCACCTACGATCAGATGATGGACGTATTGAATCAGATGAGAGAGCTTGAAGACTAGTCTTGGGACTGGTCTTTTTTTATGGGTTTGATTGTGGAGCTGGAAGAGTGTATATTTTTATATTGATAACATCTATCATAAGCTACGTCGATCTTTTGAAAAGAGAGGACGGGCTATCGGACCAGGCAAAGGAATACGTTGGTATCCTTTCCGATAAATCAAACAGACTAAAAAGCATAGTATCTGATTTGTTTGAGCTTGCCAAAAGCACAAGTAGGGACTTAAAGCTTGAGCTGGAGGAGATAGATATTAGGAAGCTCATTCAGCAGACTCTGGGAGAGATGTCTGATATTATTGAGACATCCGGCATTCAGATAAGAACAGAGCTGCCTGAGGAAGCCGTGGTAATAACCTCAGACGGTAATAAGTTGTACAGAGTTTTACAGAATATAATCGATAACGCATTGAAGTATTCACTAAAGGACACCAGGGTTTACGTGAAGCTTGAAAATAATGGAATAGATGATAGAGTAACAGTGATCAACACATCTGCGTATGAAATGAGCTTCACCGAGGAGGAAATCTTCCGGAGATTTTATAGAGGAGATGAAGCAAGAAGCGGTGAAGGGAGCGGGTTAGGTCTGTCGATCGCTGAGAGCTTTACAAGAAACCTTGGAGGCCGTTTAAGAGTTGTTATTGATAGTGACCAGTTCAAAGTAATTATGGAATTCCCATTATAGAAAGTCCCCCCTGGATTTTAGGGGGGATTATACTTATTGCACTTTGTCGGCTTTATTGATACAATTTTTCAAGGGATACTTTTAATCGAAAAGGAGCACTGATATGAAAATTGGATTGATAGGACTGCCGTCAACAGGCAAGACTTCATTGTTCAATCTGCTGACAGGATCAGAAATCGAGGTTTCTGAGTTTTCTACAGGTAAGATTGAGGCAAATATTGGAATAGCTAAGATACCGGATGAAAGACTTGATTTTCTTAAAGAGATGTATAAGCCGAAGAAGACCACCCATGCAACTATTGAGGTAATCGACGTACCCGGGCTGGTTCGGGGATCATCCTCAGGTAAAGGTGTGGGGAACCAGTTTCTTGAGAATATCAGGAAAACTGATGTTTTGGTGCATGTTATCAGAGCATTTGATAATGAGCATGTACTCCATACAGACGGTTCCGTGGACCCCATGAGAGATGTCGAGACTATAAATATGGAGCTTCTATTCGCAGATCTGGCAGTAATTGAAAACAGGATCGGAAGGATCGAGACCTCCAAGAAGGTTACAAAGGAGAACCTTGAGGAGCTCGAGGTTCTAAAAAAATGCAGGGATGGGCTTGAGGAAGGGCTTCTTTTACACAATATTCAATTGGAGGATCATGAAAGAGAACTCCTAAGAACATTCTCTTTTCTCTCCGAGCAACCGATGATAATGGTTGTAAACATTGATGAGGACCAGCTTACCTCCGGTACCTATCCTGGTAAGGACGCAATGAAAGCTCTTGCTGATGAAAGAGGAACACCTCTTATAGAAATATGCGTAAAAACTGAGCTCGAGATAAATAAATTGGAGGATGAAGACAGGCTCTTGTTTATTGAGGAGCTTGGGATCAAGGAGTCTGGAATCGATTTATTATCAAAAACTGCCTATGATTACCTGGGACTTGTATCCTTCCTCACTGCTGGTGAGGACGAAGTCAGAGCATGGCCAATAAGGAAGGGTACAATAGCTAAAAATGCTGCAGGGAAGATCCACTCTGACATAGAGAAGGGCTTTATCCGCGCTGAGGTATGCAGGTTTAAAGACCTTAAAGAATACGGTTCCATGCATAAGGCCAAGGAAAAAGGTCTTGTGACCCTGGAAGGCAAGGAGTACATCGTTCAGGACGGAGATATAATAAACTTCAGGTTCAACGTTTAACGGAGAGGCCACCCTCTCCTTTTCACTATAGTAATTAGGAAGGTTTGATCAGATGGAGGATTTGATTAAGGGAATAGCTGGTGAAGGCTGTGAGGTGCTGGTTCCCTTCAACGAAAGAAAGCCTCTCGAGGATATTGAGAGGAGTATTATAAAAACATACAGAAAGCATGTATGGACAAAATTCATCAAGGCAATAAAGGAGTATGATCTAATTGAGGATGGAGACAGGATCGCCGTAGCAATCTCAGGGGGAAAGGACAGTCTGTTGATGGCGAAGCTGTTTCAAGAGCTTAAGAAGAATGGCAGGCAAAATTTTGATGTAGAGTACATTGCCATGGACCCAGGCTATCACCCCGACATAAGAAAGCTTCTTGAGGAGAATTGCAGCTATTTGGGGATCCCGGTTCATATATATGAAGCTAATATCTTTCAGGTCGCCGACAGGATCGCCAATGACTACCCCTGCTATATGTGTGCAAGGATGAGAAGGGGCGCTCTTTACGGTAAGGCAAAGGAGCTCAACTGCAATAAGCTGGCACTAGGGCACCATTTTAATGACGTGATCGAGACTACGATGCTTAATCTGCTTTGCGCAGGCAGCTTCAAAACCATGATGCCTAAGCTAAAAGCCCAAAACTTTGATGATATGGAGCTAATCAGGCCGCTGTATCTGATTGAGGAGAAATATATCGAGAGATTCATCCAGAACAGCGGGATATGGCCGCTTAATTGTGCCTGCATGGTAGCAGCAAAGAGGATAGGAAACAAAAGATACGAGATAAAAGCCTTGATAGAGAGTATGAAGAAAGATTTTGACAATGTTGACATTTCTATTTTCAGGGCAGCTCAAAATGTAAACATGGATGGGGTGCTTGGATGGGAGAAGGATGGCGAAAAGTACTCATTTCTCGATGAATACTGATAAAGGACAGGTGATAAAATGAGGATGATTTCCTGGAATGTTAATGGTATAAGAGCTAACATCAATAAGGGATTTATGGGTTATTTCAAGGAGCTTGACGCTGATATTTTCTGCCTTCAGGAGACTAAGATGCAAATTGGCCAGATTGAGCTGGAGCTTGAGGGCTATCATCAATATTGGAATGCAGCTGAGAAAAAAGGCTATTCAGGCACTGCCATATTTTCAAAAACCAAGCCTATCAGTGATTCCTACGGAATAGGGATAGAGGAGCATGACAAGGAGGGAAGAGTAATAACTCTGGAGTACGAGGATTTTTTTCTTGTCAATGTTTACACTCCAAATTCCAAGACAGATCTGGAGAGGCTTGATTACAGGATGGTGTGGGAGGACGATTTCAGAAAGTACCTGAAATCCCTTGAAAAAACCAAACCGGTTATTGTATGTGGTGACCTTAACGTGGCTCACAAGGAGATCGACCTAAAGAATCCTGAAACCAACAGGAAAAGTGCAGGCTTTACTGACGAGGAGAGAGCCAAGATGACTGAGCTGTTAGAGAGCGGATTTATCGATACCTTTAGATACTTTTATCCGGACCGGGAGGGAGCATACACCTGGTGGTCATATATAACCAAGGCAAGAGAAAGAAATGCCGGATGGAGGATAGACTATTTCCTTGCATCTGAGGAACTAAGGGATAGACTCATAAATGCAGCTATCCACGACCAAATAATGGGCTCAGATCACTGTCCGGTGGAGCTGGAGCTAAAATAAAAGAAAAGAAGGGTTAGATATGATATATAAACCAAAACAGGTAGCAAGAGTAGTTTTTGGCCTATTTCTCTTTGCACTTGGAATTGTAATGACGGTCAATGCAAATTTGGGCGTATCGCCATGGGACGTTTTTCACCAAGGGTTGTCAAAGACCTTCGGGATAACCCTGGGGAGAGCAAACATAATCACCGGGTTTTTTATCATTGGTCTCGATGTAGTCCTGGGACAAACCATTGGTTGGGCGACAATAATGAATATGCTATTGATTGGAACATTTATTGATATATTGATGCTCAACAACCTGGTACCAGTTTTTGACTCCTTTATACCAAGTCTTATAATGCTGCTTCTAGGGGTACTTATTGAAGGCTATGGCTGCTATATTTACATTTCCGGGGGAATGGGCGCAGGCCCGAGGGATGGTTTGATGGTTGTACTTACCAGAAGGACTGGAAGATCAGTGCGACTTATAAAGAGCGCAATCGAGGTAATAGTTGTAACTGTAGGAATTTTTCTCGGAGGTAAGTTTGGGATAGGGACCCTTATTATGGCCCTGTTTGGAGGGGCGATATTCCAGTTTGCTTTTAAGACTGTAAATTTCAAAGTCAATCAGGTCCAGCACAGATTTATTCAGGATGATTTAAAGCTCCTTAAGGGAGGGTCATAGAAACAGGGATGGCGATCAGCCATCCCTTCTTTACACTTCAAAGACTTGATTTCTGTGGGTAACATCGATGATTTGTGTATCGATATTACCCATCTTGTTGATAAAATCTCCAATAACTTTGTAGTTATCCCCAAAATGTAATGGAAAGAGTTTTTTCGGATGGATCTCATTAATGAAGTATTCTCCGCCGAGGTGGAAGAAGTCTCCGAGTCTTGGATCTATGGGGACGAATGCCAGATCGATGATTTGACCCTTCAATCTTTCAATCTCATCCTTAAAGGCTGTTTCCATCCTTCGCTTTTCACCCTTCGAATCATCGTCCCAATACCACCAATGAAGGTCACCTGCAAAGAAAATTACTGAGCCCTCCAGTTTAACCAGGAATGAAACTCCCATATCTGTCGATCCAAGCGTTTCAATCGTTAAATCATGTACATTGAGCTTTTCATAAGGTCCCATCCTCTTTATAGTCTCTGTACTATGGACATCTATGTCGTCGCTTAGAATATAGATTATTGATCCATTTTCACGGCTCCAACGGAATATTTCCTCATTGAAATGATCAGGATGTCCGTGAGAGGAAAAAACTATAACTTGTTTGTCTGTAGGTATAGTTAAATTTCCTCTAAAATAGTCAAAAACAAGAAAGTAGTTCCCGGATTCGATTGTATAACCGCTGTGGTAAAGGTATTCGACTTTTAAAGGTTTGTTTTCCATTACATAGCCCTCCTTGGATTGTGTAAGGGATACTTACCCTTTTTTTAGATATTATCCATCTTTTTTTCACATTTCTTTCACATAGCGGGGGTAAAATATTTTTGAAGTAAGAAGCAGGAAAGGAGTAAGAAAAATGGATGAGACAAGAATAGATGAAAAGCTTGAAGAAAAGGTTTATATCGAACAGGGAAAAACATATAGAAAGCAAAGCTTAATAAAACTTCTTGCAGCAGTATTGATAGTTGCATTTATAGGAGGCTTTGGGGGTTATTACGCCGGATACATGCTTATTGAGCCTCCGATGGCTGAGGCAGCTCAGGAGATCACAATCAATCCCAATGACAGTATGACTGCGGTATCTGCAGTAGCCAAGAAAGCAATGAGCTCTGTTGTTGGTATAACGACCGTTGAAACCAGACCTGGGGGATTTTTCTTCTCAGAGCAGGATATCAGTGGAGTAGGCTCAGGAGTAATTGTCAACAGCGATGGCTTTATACTTACCAACTCCCACGTGGTTGCAGACGGAAATGCTAAAGAGCTCAAGGTATTATTTGACGACGGACAGGAGCTTGACGGAACAGTCCTATGGAACGACCCGCTTCTGGACCTTGCTGTCGTTAAGGTTGAGAGAACAGGACTCAAAGCAGCAGAGCTGGGAGACTCGGATCAGCTTCAGGTAGGCGAGCTGGCTGTGGCAATTGGCAACCCTTTAGGACTGGAATTTGAAAGAACAGTAACAAGCGGTATAATCTCGGGCTTGAACAGATCAGTCAAGGTAGATGCAAATAATATTATTGAAGGCTTGATTCAGACCGATGCATCGATAAATCCTGGCAACAGCGGAGGCCCGCTTCTCAACGGCAGGGGAGAAGTTATAGGTATAAACACGGCAAAGATGACCTCTGCTGAGGGTCTTGGCTTCTCTATACCGATTAATCAAGTAAAGGCGATAATTGAAGAAATTATTGATACAGGAAGCTTTAAAGGTGTAGTGATGGGAATAAAGGGCGTATCTGTTGAGGAATATGAAGCAAGACTTGGAATCGACCTGACCATCTCTGAAGGTGTAGTTATCATAGAGGTAGTTCCAGATAGTAATGCGTCAAGAGCAGGACTTCAAAACGGAGATATAATAACTTCTATTGGAGATAAGCCGGTTGGGTCGATGAGTCAACTTAAGAGACAGTTGTACACCTACAATGAGGGAGATAAGACACAGCTTAAAATTTTAAGGAGCGGAGAAGAAAAGACTATTGAAATAGAATTTTTAGAACAGGTGCAATAAAAAACAGCGGTCATTATTGGCCGCTGTTCCTATTTCATATAGAATTCTTCCAGGTATTCCTCATAGGTCATTGCTCTGTCCCTGAAGCCTTCAGGAGTTATTTCGATTATCCTGTTGGCTACTGTCTGGATGAACTGGTGGTCATGAGAGGTGAAAAGTATGTTGCTCTTAAAATCCCTAAGACCATTGTTTACAGCAGTTATGGATTCAAGATCCAGGTGATTTGTTGGCTGATCAAGCACCAGGACATTCGCATCCTTAAGCATCATCCTGGATAGCATGCATCTTACCTTTTCTCCCCCGGAAAGAACACTTGCTTCCTTAAGTGCCTCCTCTCCGGAGAAAAGCATCCTTCCAAGGAAGCCTCGCACATAAATCTCACTTTGCTCTACAGAGAACTGTCTCATCCAGTCCACAAGGTTCAATGTAACATCCTTAAAGAAATGAGAGTTGTCCTTTGGGAAATAAGAAGTAGTGATCGTCTGACCCCACTTGAAGCTTCCGCTGTCTGCCTCCTCCTCGCCCATAAGGATCTTAAAAAGCATAGTGATAGCCATTTCATCCCCAATAAAGGCAATCTTGTCACCTTTATTCACTCTAAAGGAAAGATCAACTATTGCAGAATCCTCATTTAACCTTTTATTAAGGCCTTCAATGGTGAGTATCTCATTCCCAACTTCACGCTCCATGTTGAAGCTTACAAAGGGGTATCTTCTTGTTGAAGGAACGAGATCATCCAGTGTTATTTTATCAAGCAGTTTTTTTCTTGAGGTTGCCTGCTTTGATTTTGAGGCATTGGCGGAGAACCGTGCAATGAAGTTTTGGAGATCCTTTATCTTATCCTCTTTTTTCTTGTTCTGGTCTCTCATCATCTGAAGTGCCAGCTGACTTGATTCATACCAAAAGTCGTAGTTGCCTGCAAACATCTTTATTTTACCGAAGTCTATGTCTACCATATGGGTACATACCTCATTGAGGAAGTGCCTGTCGTGGGAGACAACTATTACCGTGCCTTCAAAATCTCCAAGGAAATCCTGAAGCCATCTTATGCTTTTTACATCAAGGTGGTTTGTTGGCTCGTCCAGTATTAGGATCCCCGGGTTTCCAAACAATGCTTGAGCCAGGAGCACCTTGACTTTTTCATTGCCGTTAAGCTCCTCAACCCTTTTATCATGAAGAGATGTTGGTATTCCCAATCCTTGAAGCAATGAGGAAGCGTTGCTTTCAGCACTCCAACCGTCCATCTCTGAAAATTCGCCTTCCAGCTCAGAAGCCTTAATGCCATCCTCGTCGGTGAAGTCCTCCTTAGCATACAAGGCGTCCTTTTCGATCATGATATCATAAAGTCTTTTATTACCCATTATGACCGTCTCTATGATCCCGAACTTATCGTATTCGTAGTGGTCCTGCTTCAAAACACTCATCCTGAGATTAGGAGCAATGCTTACGTCTCCTGTATCCGGTTCGATATCTCCGGAGAGGATCTTTAAAAAGGTACTCTTCCCAGCCCCATTCGCACCAATTACTCCGTAGCAGTTACCAGGTGTAAATGCCAGGTTTACATCTTCAAATAATTTCTGAGAGCCATATCTAAGGCTCACGTTATTTACACTAATCAAATCCTATTCAATTCCTTTCCTGTGAATTCATCATGCAATTATACCATATTGCCTTATTTTTAACCATACAATATTGAAGAAATAAAAAACAAAGCCGACCTTAATAGGTGCGTCCAAGATCCATACTATTCCCAAACTCCAATTTTAGTTATTTCGAGCTTATCTATGCAGATTATGTTAAAGTAGCTGCTGATGTTGCACAAACAACTACCAAAATCTTCTTACTATCAAGTGTCATAGCCTTCACCTAATCCTTAAGCTCAAAGTAGTGCTCAGCTATGCTAACAGTCGCAAAACAACCTACAATAGCCATGGCTGCTGCATTAGTTAAATCTGTTGTATTCATTAAGGTAGATGCCAGCATTCCCGCAGTTGTGGCGGCAAATGCACCTAGTCCAATCAATTTTCTCATTTCATTTTACCTCCAATGGTTATGTCTGTAAATTATGACAATATAATGTTAATAATATATCAATATATTGTCTTGAAATTAAATAGAAAAACCCTTAGTTTTTCATCAACCAAGGGCTTTGAACCAATTTAATTGCAGAAATGTATGGAAATTAGGCGCTACAGGAATTGAGGTGAAAAATGGATCAAATTGAGACAATTTTATATAGATGTTAAACAAATAACAATTAATTTAATCAATCAGATCTCTCTTAAATTTCTCATAATCCTTCAGAAGAGTCACTCTTTTGCCATCCTCACGGATGAAGGTAGGCACGCTCTCTATCCCATAAGCTACCCCAAGCTCTCTTGCTTCCTCCATAGCTTCCTCAAAGTTGCCATCCTCAATAACCATCATCATCTCCTGGATGTTTAGCCCAACTTTTAGACCTATATCATTTACAACCTCTTTTAAAGCCACATTCTTCCCATCAGCAAAAATTGCATTAAAGGCTTCTGATGCAAATTCATAGAATTTCCCAGCTTCCTTTGCATATAGAGCAGCCCGGTGCAAAAGCCCGGTGTTGAATTTTTTTATTTTATTTTTGTAGACAAGACCATACTCCGATCCTAAGCACTCGATCCTTCTATAGCTCATTTCTATCTGTTCTTTTGGTATGGAAGACTCAAGAGATGAACCACCTTCGGGAACATCAATGTCAAGCTCATAAGGATAGAAATCGAACTGTATGTCAGGATTTTCCTCAGTAAGTTTCCTTGCGATGGAGAAGCCGATATAGCAGAACGGACAGGCAAAATCCGAAAAAACCTTAAAATTAGTCACTGCAATCCCTCCTAAAATAGTATGTATTATCATATACCCATCATAGTCAATAGATAACAAGAGTTACGTATGGTGGTGATTTTAGAGTAGTTACTGAGGTTATGAGACTTAGGAATCCAAAACTTGCAGAATACATATTCGACCTTAAGCTTCAGGAAATGACCGAATATCTTTCAGAGCATTGGACAGCCGAAAATATGTTGACACTGTGGATAGAGCAAGCTTTATTATTTTGACAGGAGGGGACATTTCTAAAGGAGGAGCCCTACTGCTTCTTGATGGAGAGTGGGTATTCGTGTTCAGACTTCCAATAGACCTGGACGCTGATGAAGTAAAGGAGCTGCTTGTATCTAAAATGGAAGAAACATACAATATATCAAATTGATATGTAAATATCCTCCTTGTTTCGGGTATAAGAGATTTATATTGTAATTAAGGGGGATCAATTATGTCAGGAGTACTGCCGGGGAGGCATGAGGTAGATAAAAATCTAACTTGGGACCTTACCTCGATTTTTAAGGATGAAAAATCATTCAATGAAGCTGTAGCGAAGATTGAGTCAATGGCCGAGAAAATTGAAAGAGATCACAAATCAGGACTGAAGACAGCTGAGGATATAACTTACTGTCTTGATCAAATGAGAGAGCTTAAAATGATAATAGGCTGGGCCGCAACTTATTCTTCTCTAGCAGCTGCTGTAGATCAAAAGGATCAGACTGCACAGGAGAGGGATCTTAGGGTGGAGTCATTGATAGCCAAGGTATCCAGCAGGCTTAGCTTTGTCGATTCGCAGCTTGCAGCAACACATGATCAGGTACTTAAGGAGGCAGCACTTTTAAGGGAGGAAAACAGAGGTTATCTGGAGGAGCTAATAAGACGAAAGCCACACATGTTAAGTCCGGATACAGAGAGGACTTTGTCAGCTTTATCAACTGCGCTTGAATCCCCTTACAGGATATATAACACAGCAAAGCTTGCTGATTTGAACTTCCAGCCATTTGATGCCAAGGGCGCTAAGCATGAGCTAAGTTTTCTATCCTTCGAAGGCAGGTGGGAATATGAGAAGGATGCAGAAGTTAGGAGAGCAGCTTTTGATTCCTTTTCAAAGAAGCTCAGTGAATATCAGCATACGATGGCGGCAGCATACCAGACACAGGTATCTAAGGAAAAGACATTATCTGAGCTGAGGGGTTACCCTTCGGTGTTCGATTACCTCCTTCATGACCAAAGAGTAGACAGATCAATGTATGACAGACAGATAGATCTTATTGTAGATAAGCTTTCTCCCCATATGAGGAGATATGCAAGGCTTCTAAAAAGGATACATGGGCTGGACCGAATGACTTACGCTGACCTAAAAATAGATGTAGATCCTGATTATCAGCCTGAGATCACTATCGATGAGTCCAAGGATCTGCTTAAAGGTGCATTGGGCATCCTCGGTGAGGATTATAAGGTAATGCTACAGAGAGCCTTTGATGAGAGGTGGATAGATTTTCCTGAAAACGATGGAAAATCGACAGGAGCTTTCTGTTCAACACCCTACGGATCACATCCATTTATACTTCTAACATGGTCTGAGAAAATGGCAGATCTATTCACATTAAGCCACGAGCTGGGTCATGCAGGACATTTTTATCTGACTCATAAGGAGCAAAGCATATTCAATTCCGAGACTTCCCTATACTCGATAGAAGCGCCATCGACTATGAATGAACTGCTTCTGGCTAAGTATCTCCTTGAGGGAACTGATGATAAAAGGAGAAAAAGATGGATACTTTCGAGTCTGGTATCAAAGACTTACTACCATAATTTTGTGACCCATCTTCTCGAGGCACACTATCAAAGAGAGGTATATAGAATAATAGACGGAGGAGGAAGCATTAACGCACCTGTTTTGAACCAGCTTAAAATGAGGACATTGGAAACCTTCTGGGGAGAAGATGTGGAGTTGATAGATGGCTCTGAGCTTACCTGGATGAGGCAGCCCCACTACTATATGGGACTATATCCATACACCTATTCTGCAGGTCTTACTATTGCAACAGAGGTCAATCGAAGGATCCAGAAGCATGGACAGCCAGCTGTCGAGGATTGGATAGAGGTACTTAAGCTTGGAGGCACAAAGGATCCAGCAGGCCTTGCAGCAATCGCAGGAGTTGATATTTCTACAGAAAGACCACTTCTCAATACGATAGAGCATATAGGGTACCTGGTTGACGAAATAGAGAGGTTGACCAAGGAGATAGCTATTTTTTAACGCTTATCGCCTAACGAAAAAGATTAGATCCCTCGACTACGCTCGGGATGACAACTATTACGGAATGCCAATTGGCTTTAAATGAAAACCAAATATTGCTTCAAACCTCCCATTTCCATGTACTATTATTTGAAATTTCGGTGGAGCTAATTCAGGGTTCCATCTCAACTCAATTTCTGGGGCCTGCTGGGGGAGTTCTGGCAATGCTTGGAGTTATAGCTGCTTTTGCTGCAATGTTATTCTTCATTTATAAAACAAGAGTCCAGGTAGCTACTGCAGAGTAAAGAACATATAAATCAAAAGACCGCTTCAATGATTAGAGGCGGTCTTTTCCATTTGGGAGGTATTCAGCTATTTTACTCTCTTTCCCAGCTTGTAAATCTGGCTTATATCGAACAATGCATCCAAGTCTTCGGCAGGATTATTATCCAGAACCAGGAAGTCTGCAAACTTGCCAGATTCAAGGGTCCCATACTCCCTCTCTATTCCAAGGCACTCAGCACTTCCTTTAGTAGAAGCAACTATAGCCTCCATAGCGGTCATTCCGTTTTCAGCCATCATCTTTAGCTCATATGGAGCTCCTTCATGTTTATTGAAGGGTGTACCTGAGTCGGTACCCATTGCAATTTTAACTCCTGCCTGATGTGCTCTTCTGAAGCTGTCGAGATGATATTCCATAACATATTTGGATTTTTCTACGGCAAACTTTGGTATACCTGCCTCTTCTCCATATTTTACTATGAAATATGGAGCTACAAGGGTAGGAACCAGGAATGTCCCGTTTTCTACCATCATCTGTATAGCCTCATCGTCCAGAAATATACCGTGTTCAATTGAATCTAAGCCAGCTCTTATAGCATTCTTTATCCCAGTTGTGCCCTGAGCATGTGTAGCTGTCCTTTTACCTGCTTTTCCTGCCTCTTCTACGGCAGCCTTCATTTCCTCCATGGAAAGCTGAGGGCTACCAGGCTCCACACCCTTGGTCATAACTCCGCCGGTGGCCATGATCTTAATGACATCGGCACCTGCCTTTAGTTGTTCTCTGGCAGCTTTTCTAATCTCATCGGGTCCGTCAGCTTCTCTTCCCATTATCCATCCGTGCCCGCCAGTCATGGTTATGACCTTTCCGGACGCCAAAAACTCAGGTCCCTCAATTAAGCCTTGCTTTACTGCATCTCTGATCTCAAGGTCAATAAAGTCTAACCCGCCCATGTCTCTGAAGAAGGTGGTTCCAGCATAGAGCTGCTTTTTAAGGTTTGCAACTCCCCTGATAGCCGCCTTATACTTTGATTCGTTCATAAGTATAGAGTTTGGATCAGCTGCCGGCTCCATCACTATATGGACATGGGAGTTGATAAGTCCCGGCATTACCGTTTTTCCCGTAAGATCTACTAACTCACAATCTTCCACTGTCTCAAGATCAACAAAACGTCCCACCTTGGATATTTTTTTATCCCCTACTATCATGTAGGCATTCTCAATAGGCTTGCTGCCAGTACCGTCTATAAGCTTAAAGCCTTTATACATAATTTTTTTAGCCATTATTCAACCTCCGATATAAATTAAATCAATTTCACCATAAAACCTGCAAGAACAACAGATGCTATGGTAACCGTTACAAAGCCTGCAACAAGCATCTTAGGCATTATTTCATGAAGGATCGCTCCTCTTTCCTCCTCGGTTTTCCCATTTGCATTGGCAACCTCATTACTGATTATGAAGGTTCCAGGGAAGCCGAAGAGAGCTGACGCACCTATTGCTATGGACATCTCTAAGGAATATCCAAGAAGCTTTCCTGCAATCGCAGAAAATATCGAGATCCCTATTACCCCGAGAACTAAGCTTGCGATTAGCGGGAAAAGTATGGATGCCAGCATTTCAGGAGTAGCCTTTGCAAGATTTCCAAATATAACAGCCATTAGTGCAACCATAGCAAGACCGAAGGAATTTGCCTTAGTCATTACTGCCTCCTCGAGGAAGCCAATTTCTCTTGCTGCAACACCTACAAACAGACACATTACATATTTATGAATAACGTCATTAGTAAGTGCAGCAAGCTTAAAGCTAACAAAAGCCACTATAGCAAGCTTAGCCAATAAGATGTACGTAGTCTGAAGGTCCTTTGACAACGGCGGTATAAGCTTCTTTCTTTCCTTCTTAGGCTCAACTGCTACCTCAGTTTCAACCCCTGAGGCTTTGCCATTATTCTCATGGAATGTCTTTAAAAGCTTCTTTGCTTCTCTGTTTAGCATAAAAGATGCGACCGGGTATCCAAAGAATCCTTGAACAACTACCAACAGCGTTACAAATACTGCTATTGCATCCAGACCTTTAGCTGTTGCACCTTCGCCCATTATGATCGCTGCAACGACCCCGCCTGCTATTGGTGGTGCTGAGGCAACTGCATATTCTTTTCCAATTATCGGCGTTCCAACCACAAATAGGAAAATTCCGATACCAACTACTGCTGCAAGCGCTATAAGTACTGTTTTCCACTGCTTTTTAAGATCCTCAATACTAAGCAGAGTCCCCATATGTGTTATCAACAGTCCGATCATCAAAGCTCCAAAGCCTGTCAACTGAGCATCTGCAAACAAAGTTTCAGGTATTCCCATCCAAAAACCGATTAGAAAAATTACAGATGCCACAAACATCATGGACACGATGGATTTCGTTTTATAGGATACGAAATCACCTACAGCGAAAGCCACCAATACGATTACCAATGCCAATAAACTATCCATCATAATACCTCCTTTAGTAATTTGGGACTTTACACTATAAAAGTCCTAAGGAATAAAAAAACCGCCTCTAAAGTTGAGATGGGTGAAAAAATTGAATATTTGAAAATGATTATATATGCGGGATCAAAAGTTGTCAATCAGCGGAAAACCTTATCCTGGAAAATATATTTGGGAAAACGAAACAATTTTTCGCTGTAACTATAATGTAACACTAAAAGCCTCTAAAGAAGGTATAATTTCATTAAGGGAGTGGTTGCATGAAAAGAATATTTATATTTCTCATGGCATTTACAATTGTATTGTCAGGCTGCAGAAAGGTACCTCAGGAAATAAAGGATTCTGTGGATACTGAAAAATTGAAGGATGCAGCTGTAGACATAGTAGTTGATAAGCTTGAGGAGCAGGAACAGATTCAGGTGCTTAAGGAATACTACGAATACATCCAGCAGCGTGCAAGTGATGATAAGATACTGAGCTTTCTTAAGGAGAATGTGAAGGGACTGGACGAAAAGAGGGTGGATGAGATGCTCATCCAGCTTGAAAACCACCTTACAGTAAAGGGATATGATACAAAGGGGATACTTGAAAAGATTTCGCCTTATCTGCAGTATGCCTCCGAGGAGCTAAGAAGCTATTTCAAGCTATGGGAAAATGAGGCGAATGACCAGACTACTGACGGGGAATCAACCATAAAGCCTGTAGATGAGATACTTAAAAGGGCATTGGAAGCTGAGGGCCATATAAAGCAATACCCTGAGGGAAAAACCAGGGACAGGATCGGGGAGTTGTACAGGGTCTACGTCAAAATGGGCATCGAAGGACTCGGGAACCAGTATATCTATGCTGAGGATGGGGAGAGCAGGCTGTCCAGGGAGGTCCAAAGTATATACGAAAAAATCATTGAGGATTTCCCTGGATCATGGACTGCTGCGGTATTGGATAGCTACCTTGATGAGCTCAAAAAGGATTCAATGAACCTGGATGGGCCTAATGCCATTTATTTCTTAGATAATCTCGATGGGATAATTGAAGGAGTCGAAAAACAATAATGATCTGGTGATGCCCCTACTCATGGAATTCACCGGATTTTTAAAACGATCTCTTTACCCACATTTTTAGAATATTTCCGTCATATTTGACCTCACCCTCATTGACGAGAGAACCCAGCAGATGGATCTCTGAGAAATCATTGCTCCCTACAAGATTCCAATAATATTCCTCAGCCTCATCCTTACGCGGAGAATTGAGAATGTTATTTAGATCCTCCAGTTTCTTTTCATCTATTTTCGTACAGCAGCCCTCCAGAGAAATTATTCCTTCATGGTCTGTCAGATCTAAAGCTATCCTCACACTATGGTTGCCTGATTTTAAGTAAAACCTGACCAGCTCATTCATTAATTTCAGCATTTTTGATTTCTCATCCTTCATTCTCATTCTCCTTTCTGTAGGCTTCAATCACAGGTACAAGAATTGCTGCAACAAAGCCTGCAGTGAAGCCATTATTGTAGAGATTCATTCCTCCATGTAAATATGCTGTGTTGCTAACTATAGACATATGGATAAAACCAGCGATCAAGCCGGCGATCGGACCGTACTGACCTGCAATGGGGGCGAGGGCTGTAGAGAACAGGGCCGCAAGTATAGCGCCAGTTGATCCGGGACCATCCCCAAAAATCAAAGCCGTCAGAAAGACTCCAGCCATAACAGGGATCGAATTCCTTGGATGTTTACCAAAAGCACCAAAGCCCACAAGCGTAAATATGCCTCCAATAGTTGGTCCATTCAATACCCCGCCAACTGCATAGACGTATAGGAGACCCACCAAGCCAAGTATTCCCATGTTAAATAAGGTGAATCCAAAGCCGTTTAGTGAAACAAAGTCAGTAACAAGTCGACCGGGATGAGACAGGATGCTTTTGTAATAACCTATTGGTTTGTCTGATGCTCTGTATTTTATCAATATCATCGAAATGAACATCAACGAGAAAAAAACCAGTAGGATTGGGTTGAATTCCTGGTAAGTTCCCGAGGGTCCTTTGTTTTCGTACCCCAACATCCTGAATATAGACATGAATAGCATACCTGTTATTCCTGCTGTAAACCCAACATTGTACAGGTTGAAGCCCTGATGGAACCTTACGAAGCTGCTGGCAAGCGGTGGAAGAAGCAACCCTATTCCTATCCCGAACAGGTTCCCGGCCAATATTCCGATCAGGGGAGGAAGACCAAAGCCAAAGCTGACCTGGCTTACGAGAGGTGCTAAAGCGGTTCCAAAGTAGGCTATTATTATGTACTTTCCAAAGTGATCCTTGTTCATTCTACTGTGGAGATATACCCCGAGAACTATGCTTAAGGTATTGTAAAGGTTCTTCCCGAAGAGAGCAAATCCTCCAATTGTAAATACAGCGGCGATTATAGGTCCATTCATTAGAGATTTGCTTCTGGATGCTACAAAAATCGCAAGCAGCATAAGTAAACCACTGTTTAGAAGAGAAGCACCTATGTTTCCGATAATGAAATAGTCGGAAAGTAGAATGCTTGGCGATGTCATTATACTCCAAAGTCCTGACGCGATCTCCTCAGGAGGATTAAAAAAGAACCCGGCAAAGGCAACAGAGAAAGAATACAGGGATATTATCCTGTATTTTGCTCTCTCGCTTAGCTGGGCAGATTTAAGTATTATCGGGTCCATAGATTCCCCCTGTTTTTTGGGATGAAAGACTGGTTTAGATAAGCCTGCTAATTATCCTCTTGTATCTTTCTGTATACTTGACGAAGTCATAATCCGAGTTCTTTACAACTGCATTAATGAAGCTCTGTTTTTGGTAATCGAAGCTCATCGTGGGAGTTAAATTCTCCACAAGGAAGAAGTATCTATTGTTTGAAAGATCAAGAGATTCTTCATCGATATTTAGAGCCCAATCCGCATATTTCTCAATATAATCCAGAGTCCTGTTTACATCTCCCCGCACTGCATAGATATCAGCAAACATCAAAAGATTGTTCCCCAACAGGTAGCCTTCCAGCATGTAGTCCGAAATAAGCTTTCTTTGAAGGGTGGCAAGCTCCATCGCCATCTCAAAATCCCTTTCCTTGAGGGCAGTTCCCCAAAGGCTCGCCAGTGAAATGATCGAATTATTGATGTTGTTGAACAGGCTTTCCTGCTCGATAGCCTTCGCTCTCTCACTGTCACCGGTGATCGAGTAAATGGTGGAAAGCATAAAATCTGTATTTACGTTAACCTTAGGCAGGGTGTTAAGTATTTCAATAGCTTTGTCATATTCCTCTCTCATTGTGTAAAGGCTGCTCAGTACATATAATGATGCCTGCTTTACTTCGAGGTCGTCGATCAGAGATGACTCCTCCAGCAGTGAGATGGACTTGTCAAGGACATCGTTAGCCTGTTCTTCCGTCTCGGCCATCTGGATGTATTCCTGTAAAAGGCTTCCCATCCTGAACTTCAGGAAAAGGCTGTTCGGGTACTCCTTGAGATAGTTATCACAGACCTCAAGAGCCTCCTCGTATGTGCTGGTTTCGAATTTCTCGGCGCAAACCTTGTAAATATTGGTTACATCGTCTGGATTAAGGTCAGTCTCAAACATAAGCAGGGCATCCAGAGTAGTACCAAGCAATCTTGCAATGGGTGAAAGAAGGGTTATGTCCGGGTATGCTGCATTTATCTCCCACTTCTCAACTGTATCAGGAGTCACACCTAAAGCATTGGCAAGCTGCTGGTGGGACAGTCCTTTGTTACGTCTTAACTTTTCTATAGTGCCTCCTATTGACAGCTTCATGTAGACCTCCTCACTTCAATAACCATCAGTCATTTCTGCAATCTATTTATTATTATACCCCTTTGTGGTAATATTAATAAGGATTTATATACAAAAGGAGATGAACAAATGATTAGGCTGATGAGATATTTAAAGCCATATTCCCTTCAGGTAGCAGGGGTCCTTATACTTACACTTGCAGGAGTTTTTTCCGAGCTATTTCTCCCAAGGCTTATGGGAAACATCGTAGACAGAGGTGTTGCCACAGGTGATTTGAAATATATTTACCGTACAGGAGGGATCATGTTAGCCATAGCCATTCTTGGAACCGCAGCCACTGTGATCTCAAGATATATGTCTTCCAAGGCAGCAGTTGCTTTTGGAAGGGATCTAAGGAGCGATGTTTTCAAAACTGTGGAGAGCTTTTCGCTTAATGAAATAGATAAAATGGGAACTTCGTCGTTGATAACACGTACCACCAACGACGTCAGCCAAATGCAGAATATGGCCATAATGTCCATGAGGATGATGATAAGAGCGCCCTTTATGATGATTGGAGGCATCATAATGGCAACCTCCACAAATCTCGAGCTGTCCAAGGTTTTATTGATATCAGCACCAGTCCTTGTGGTAGTAATCTGGATAATTGGAGCAAAAGGATTTCCATTGTTTAAGGAGATCCAGAAGAAGATAGACGATTTAAATAGGGTACTTAGAGAATCCCTTACAGGCATAAGGGTAATCAAGGCCTTCAATAAAACAGATTACGAAAAGAAGAGATTTAACCAGGCTAACAGGGATCTTACGGATGCAGCACTGAAGGTTGGAAGGATAATGGCCCTAATGATGCCAATCTTAAATGTTGTCCTCAACTTCACGCTAGTTGGAGTGATCTGGTATGGAAGCAGCCTCATTGAGATAAGAGGACTTGAGGTAGGGGAGCTTATGGCTTTTATTCAGTACGTATCTCAGATAATGTTTTCTCTTATAATGGTGTCAATGATATTCGTCATGCTGCCAAGGGCGAGTGCATCAGCTGAAAGGATAAACGAGGTTCTCGATATGGAGAGCGATATCATTGATGGCTCTGAAAGCATCGAGGATAATTCCATCAGGGGTGAACTGCGTCTGGATGATGTTATCTTCAAGTACCAGGATGCGTCGACACCTGCAGTTGAAGATATAACATTCGCGACTAAAAGGGGTGAAACCACTGCGATAATCGGAGGAACCGGGTCAGGGAAGACTACAATACTAAACCTCTTGATGCGTTTTTACGATCCTACCGGCGGGAGGATACTAATAAATGGAGCAGATATAAAAACGATTCATCAAGAGGAGCTTAGAAGCCGGTTTGGTCTTGTATCACAGAAAGCAGTTCTTTTTACCGGTACCATTAGAGAAAACATAACATTCGGTAAAGCTGATGCAACTGATGAAGAGATAATTGAGTCGCTAAAAATAGCACAAGCCTGGGATTTTGTTTCAGAAAAAGAGGAAGGGCTTGATTATGTTCTTGCCCAGGGAGGCAGGAACCTTTCCGGGGGGCAGAAGCAAAGACTTGCAATCGCGAGGGCTCTTGTGAGAAAGCCTGAATTTTACTTGTTTGACGACAGTTTTTCAGCTCTTGACTTTAGTACAGATAAAAGACTGAGAGATGCTCTGAAGCCTTACACGGCGGATTCAGCCGTAATAGTTGTTGCACAGAGGGTCAGCACTATAAAGGATGCTGAAAATATAATAGTCCTCGATAACGGCAGGATATCAGGACAAGGTACACACAGAGAGCTTATAGAAAGTTGCCAGGTTTACAGAGAAATCGTTCTGTCGCAGCTGGGTGAGGAGGCGATAAAATGAGTGAAGATAGAAGAGAAAGAAGCACAAGGCAAATGATTGGCAGAGGAGGTCCTCCGAGAAGTGGAATGACGCGGCCTCCAGAAAAGGCCAAGGATTTTAAGGGCACACTAAAAAGACTCCTTAAGTACCTGAAGCCATACAATCTTCTTATGCTTGCAGTGGCAGCCTTTTCAATACTATCAACAATTTTTTCCATAATAAGCCCACGAGTCATGGGTTTCATAACCACACACCTTTACGAGGGAATTTCAAGTGCAGCCGTCACCATAGACAGGTCTTATATTTCAAGGATCCTGCTGATCCTGGGTGGACTGTATCTGGCATCTGGCGTATTTGGTTATGCTCAGCAGTTTATTATGGCTGATATTTCGCAGAAGCTGGTTTATGACCTGAGAAGGGAGATCAATGAAAAGCTCCACAGATTACCCTTGAGATTTTTTGATTCCAAGACTACAGGTGAAATCCTAAGCAGGGTTTCAAATGATGTGGATACAATCAGCTCAACTCTTCAGCAAAGTGTTACCCAGGCCGTAACTGCAGTCATAACACTTATAGGGATTTTGGTCATGATGCTTATCATCAGCCCTGTAATTACTCTGGCCACCTTGATAACAATACCTCTAAGCATTCTTTTGACTAAAAATATTGCCAGGATATCCCAAAAGTACTTTGCTGCCCAGGCTAAGAGCCTTGGGGACATAAATGGCCATATAGAGGAGACATTCTCAGGTCATTCAACTGTTAAGGCCTACGGTAATGAATCTAAGGCGATCCAGGAGTTCGAAAGGATAAACAGGGAGCTTTATGAGCATGGATGGAAATCACAGTTCATAACCGGAATAATAATGCCTCTTATGCAGCTGGTCAATAGTCTTGGCTATATAGTTGTGGCAGTCCTTGGGGGTATATTCGTAATAAGAGGTACCCTTCCCATTGGTGATGTCCAGGCATTCATCCAGTATTCAAGGCAATTCAATCAGCCAATTATGCAGTTGGCTGAGATAATAAATACCTTTCAGTCAACAATCGCATCAGCGGAAAGGGTGTTTGAGCTTTTGGATGAAAAGGAAGAGGATTTGGATCCAACTGAGCCAAGCTATCCTCAGTCAGATAGGTCAGATGTAAGATTTGAGAAGGTTACTTTTGGCTACACCAAGGACAAGCCACTTATGGAGGAGCTTAGCCTTGAAGCCTGCTGTGGTGATACTGTAGCAATAGTAGGACCAACAGGTGCCGGAAAGACTACTTTGGTAAATCTACTCATGAGATTCTATGAAATCGATGGAGGGAAAATAACAATAGACGGAGTTTCAACCAGAGATATGACAAGACACCAGCTTCGGGAAAGATTCGGTATGGTTCTTCAGGATACCTGGCTTTTCAATGGAACGATCTGGGACAATATAGCTTATGGAAGAGAGGGAGCCAAACCTGAGGAAATCATAGAGGCAGCCAGGCTGGCACAGGCAGATCATTTTATTAGGACTCTCCCTCAGGGGTACGATACCATATTGAATGAGGAGGCCTCAAATATCTCTCAGGGACAAAAACAGCTCCTGACTATTGCAAGAGCAATACTTGCAAATCCTTCAATACTGATTCTTGACGAGGCTACCTCAAGTGTAGATACCCGTACCGAGGTGCTTATCCAAAAGGGTATGGACCAGCTTATGAGGGGAAGGACAAGCTTCGTAATTGCACATAGACTCTCAACAATCAAGAATGCTGATATGATACTTGTGATGAATGAAGGCAGGATCATAGAAAAAGGAACCCATCAGGAGCTTCTTGAAAGTAAAGGCTTCTATGCTGAGCTCTACAACAGTCAATTCGCAGCCTGATCATATTCATCCCGAACACATTATATTTGTAGCCAAACCTAACGGTTTGGCTTTTGCCTTCAGGGGGTATCAATCGACGGAGGTGAATTTATGGATACCAGAGAATACAAAGATCTTGACAAAAAAGAGAAGCGTGAAAGGCAAAAGGAGATAACCAAGACCTTCTCAAAACTGGGATTTCTTGCATTCGGGGGACCTGCAGCGCATATTGCTATGCTTGAGGAGGAGACAATAAAAAAGAAAAACTGGCTTAGCAGAGAGAAGTTTCTTGATTTCATGGGGGCGACCAATTTGATCCCAGGGCCGAACTCCACAGAGATGATTATGCTGGTGGGATATGAAAGAGGAGGCTTATTGGGTCTGTATAATGCAGGTGCAGCCTTCATACTCCCTGCCATGCTTATTGTTATGGCATTTGCTTACCTTTATGTAGACTACGGGACACTTCCTCAACTTGCAACTGTGCTTGAGGGAGTTAAGGCGGCAATAATGGCAGTAATAGTACATGCCCTTTACAGGCTGTTTCGATCTGCAGTAAAGGATAAGCTTTCACTCATATTTGGTGCTGTAATCGCCGCAATCTATATCTTGCTGGGTGTAGGGGAGATACCTCTGCTGTTTATGGCAGGTCTTATGATGCTCCTTCTCAAAAATAGAGGGAGCTTCCTAAATAGAGCAAATTCGCTGGCAATCCCTATAATATTCCTTACATTTCTAAAAATCGGAAGCGTCCTCTATGGAAGTGGTTATGTGCTTCTGGCTTTCCTTGAGACGGAGTTTGTTGAAAAGCTGGGTGTACTGACAAGCCAGCAGATCCTGGATGCTGTTGCAGTCGGTCAGTTCACACCAGGTCCTGTGTTCACTACAGCAACCTTTATAGGCTACGTTCTGGGTGGAATACCTGGAGCCATAGCAGCTACAATAGGAATATTCCTTCCTGCATTTGTAATATCATCATTTATTAAGCCTATAATCCCTAAAATGAGAGCTTCAAAATGGCTTTCAGCAGTGCTTGACGGTGTAAATATCGCATCCCTGGTCCTGATGGCAGTGGTGAGCGTGAAGTTGGGAGCAGCTTCTATAGTAGGACCAATTACTGCATTAATATTCGTTGGATCGATGATTGGAATAATGAGGTTTAAAATAAATACAGTATGGCTTATTGCTGCTGGAGGTGCTATAACCTTCATTGCTAATTTGATTTAATTTACTGATTAAGTTAAATATTCAAGGGTATCTACCCGTCTAAATGGAGGGATACGATGAAAAATGTAATAGACGTAAGACCCATAGAGCCGAGAGAAAAGCATGTAAGAATATTTGATATGTTCTACAGCCTTGAAAGCGGCGAGAAAATGGAAATAATAAATGACCATGATCCAAGGCCTCTACACTATCAGATGCTGGCTGAAAACGAAGGACAGTTTGAGTGGAAGTACCTTGAAGATGGTCCTGAGATTTGGAGAGTTGAGATAACAAGAAAATAGGCCAAAAGGTCTATTTTTTTGTTCATTTCCTTTGGTAACATTTGTTACCGAAATTTGATATATAATGTAATATCATGTAAGGTGGATTGATGAAAGCTCTAAACATATTATACGAGGAGGCTTATTTTGAATAAATATTTTGACGTGACCGAAAAGGTATTTGATATAACAGAAAAGTATCCTGAGACGCTTGACGTATTTGCATCCAATGGCTTTGAGCACCTTAAGAATGAGGCTATGAGAAAGATCATGGGGAAAACCATATCACTGGAAATGGCATGCAAGACTAAGAAGGTGAATCTTGAGATATTCGAAAACAAGCTTGTTGAGACTATACGCCAGACAAGAGAGAGTGTGGATATGGGACTTAACGACACTTTAAAGGACTCGGATGGAGAAACAAGGATGCTGGGAGTCCTTCCTTGCCCGGTAAGGATACCATTAATGGAAAGCTTTTCCAAGTGGCTCAAGGAGCATGAGGAAAGTCTTGGAACAAAGATCGATTATGAGCTTAAGGCTGCCAATATAGGAGTAGACTGGATACGAAGCGAGATCGAGAATTCGGATGCTGATCAGCTGGCGGATCTATTCATGTCTGCAGGCTTCGACCTGTTCTTCGACGAAAAGCTAATGGGAAGATTTAAGAAGCAGGGAGTATTTAAAGATCTCTCAGGATTCGAACGATTGAACAGGGATCTGGACAACGACAGGGTATCTCTTAAG
This sequence comes from Gudongella oleilytica, assembly GCF_004101785.1. NCBI lineage: Bacteria > Bacillati > Bacillota > Tissierellia > Tissierellales > Tissierellaceae > Gudongella > Gudongella oleilytica. The sequence goes on along the minus strand of NZ_CP035130.1, from coordinate 2,290,395 downwards.
GATCCTCAGGGACAATATACAGTATTTTCAGTGGTTCCGGCAGTATTTCTTGTAAATACCGAGGAGCTCAATGGCAGAAAGAAGCCTGAATCCTGGGAGGAACTGCTTTCAGCCGAGTTTGAAAGATCCGTCTCTCTTCCCTTAAATGACTTTGACCTTTTCAACGCTTTACTTCTAACGATTTACAAGGAGTTTGGCGAGGATGGAGTAAGAAAGCTCGGTCGTTCCCATATGCGAAGCATGACTCCTGCCGAAATGGTCAAGTCAAATATTAGAAATACGGCTTCTGGTATACCCACTGTCACTGTAATGCCCTATTTATTTGCAGGAATGGTCAGGGAGGGAAGCCCCCTAAAGCCTGTGTGGCCAAAGGAAGGGGCGATAGCAAGTCCAATATTCCTATTGACTAAGAAGACATCTGAGGAGAGGGTAAAGCCTATCGTTGATTACCTGCTGTCTCCAGAGGTGGGTCAGCTATTGGCGACGAACGGTAAATTCCCCTCAACACACCCGGATGTGGAAAACGGCTTAAAGGAAGGTCAAAGCTTTTTATGGATAGGGTGGGATTTTATAAACACCCACGAAGACCTGGGAGCTTTGATAAGATACTGCATGGACCTATTTTATGATGAGTCAGGAGTGAAGAGATGAATCTTGTAATATTCTCGGGACCACCTTCCTCAGGGAAGACAAGTATTATCCTAAAGACAATAGATTCTATGAAAAAGAGAGATATTAAGGCAGGCGTTGTGAAGTTTGACTGTCTTTCAACAGATGACGACATACTCTATGAAAAGGCAGGTATTCCTGTAAAAAAAGGGCTTTCAGGAGCTCTATGCCCAGACCATTACTTTGCCTCAAATATTGAGGAGGTTGTCCAGTGGGGAGTGAAGTCGGGGCTTGATCTTTTAGTGACCGAATCCGCAGGGCTGTGCAACAGATGCTCGCCATATATAAGAGAGATCAAGGGCGTTTGTGTAATAGACAACCTTTCGGGAATAAACACTCCAAAGAAGATCGGACCTATGCTTAAGGCTGCTGACATCGTGGTCATTACCAAGGGGGATATCGTATCCCAGGCAGAGAGAGAGGTTTTCTCATCAAGGGTAAACTCGGTGAACCCAAAGGCTACTATAATGCACATCAACGGTCTTACAGGCCAGGGAGCGTACGAGCTAAGTACTCTCCTTTATGATGAGGATAGTCAGCTTGAAACCGTTCAAGGAATGGAGCTTAGGTACCCAATGCCATCCGCACTTTGCTCCTATTGCCTCGGAGAAACAAGGATCGGAGAAGCTTATCAGATGGGCAACGTAAGAAAGATCGAGCTGGGTGATGATTATGCATAGAAAAACTAAGCTTGGAAAACTGATTGAAAGCTATCCATTCGTGATGGGATGGATGATAGAGAATAAGCTGGATCCTGAAGGGAAAGAAAATATGGATCTGGAGGAGATCCTCGATGAATTCTCTCCTGAAGAGATTGAAAACCTTGCTATGGACAAAGCAGGTTTGATGGAAGGTCTGGAGGTATTCGTCGAGCAGATGAAAAGCTTTCTCGGGATCAAGGAGGAAACAAGTGTCAGGACCCTTACCATATTGCCTGGTAGGGATAAGTCGGGATCTCCTGAGGGGTTTGATGAGCTTACCATAAAGGCCTCAGAAATCGTATCGATAGTCGGGCCTACCGGCTCAGGGAAATCAAGGCTTCTGGCAGACATCGAGTGGACTGCCCAAAGTGATACCCCTACAGGTAGAAGTATACTTATTAATGGAGAGCTGCCGGACAGAAAATGGAGGTTTTCCTCAAACAACAAGCTTGTTGCACAATTGTCTCAGAATATGAATTTCGTAATGGACCTTACTGTAATTGAGTTTCTGCAGCTGCATGCTGAGAGCAGGATGGTCGTTGATATTGAGGGGACGATCTACAGGATAATTCAGGCCGCAAATAGCCTTGCAGGAGAAAAGTTTGATCCGGAAACTCCTGTAACTGCTTTAAGCGGTGGGCAGTCGAGAGCTCTCATGATTGCAGATACAGCAATTCTAAGTACATCGCCGATCGTTCTCATAGATGAGATAGAAAATGCAGGCATTGACAGAAGAAAAGCTCTGGATCTGCTTGTAAGCGAGGATAAGATAGTCCTAATGGCGACCCACGATCCGACTCTTGCCCTTATTGCAGATAAGAGGATCATAATAAAAAATGGGGGAATAGCTTCCATAATTGAAACAAGCGAGGAAGAGAAGAGTATTCTTGTCGAGCTGGAAAAGATGGATAGCTTTATCCAGTCCATGAGGACCAATCTGAGACAGGGAGAGGTATTAAAGACAATTAACAATTAACATTTCACAATTAAATGATTCATATCAGTTCAATCCATTAGAACGATATCATTATTAAGCTGCAAACAGTTAATTTTAGAGATTACAAGACGTGAAAGATCGACCCTGACAATTTTAAACTAATTGTAAATTAAGAAAATTAAGGAGGAAAATATAATGCACGACGGATGTACAGGAAGCTTTGGGAGCGGTAAGGCAGTAGTGGATAAAATAAGAGCTATGGGTTTCAATACAAGACCTATGCCGCCAGGTGTTTTAATAACATGTATAGAATGCGGAAATGAGTTTGAGATGACTCACCTTGAGGGTAAATGTCCAAGCTGTGATATGGTGTATGGCGTAACACCATGTTCAGTTGCATACCCTGAAAGGATAAAGGCTGCAGGTAAGAATTATTAAAGAAATTAATGGTTTACAAGCAATAGGTTAGGTTCTTCGCTTCCTTCAGTATGACAAAATTTTAGTCATCCAGAAGTGAGCGCAGAATCTTTTTTTATCCTTGCTTTCCCCTTACAACTATTTATTGTTTGGTAACATATGTTACGGCAAAATCTCAGCTGTCCAAATATAATAGTGCTTGTGAGTTTTGTAAAAATATTAACGATATACAGGAGGATGGCTTTACTATGACTGACAGAAAGATGTTTTGCTTCCAGTGTCAGGAAGCCTTGAATGGGAAGGGATGCACACAGGTAGGTGTATGCGGCAAGACTAGTGAGGTAGCAAATCTGCAAGACCTGATGATATATGCATTGAAGGGCTTATCACAGGTCGGAGTAAAGGCAGATGATGCAGGTATAGTCGTTGCAGGATTAGACAGGTCAATAATTGATGGTTTGTTCATGACCATTACAAATGCAAACTTCGATCGCGACAGATTTTTTGTAAAGATCAAAGAAGCTTTGGCTGGAAGGGACTCATTAAAGAAGGAACTGTCTGAAAAGGGCATTGACTTATCTGACCTTAAAGATCCAGCATCCTTTAGTGTAGACTCAAATGACGACATTGTATTCAAATCTGTTGCTCCGGAGGTTGGAGTTCTTGCAGCTTATGATGAGGACGTAAGATCCCTAAGAGAATTGATCATTTATGGTTTAAAGGGCATGGCTGCCTACGCTGAGCATGCCGGGAACCTTGGCTACGAGGATCCTGAGGTATCAAGGTTTATTCGAAGGGCTCTTAATGCCACTACGGATGATTCCTTAACTGCAGAAGAGCTTATTGAACTTGTTATGGAGACAGGAAAATATGGAGTCACTACAATGGCTCTACTGGACAAAGCCAACACGAGCACTTATGGCAATCCAGAGATCACTGAGGTAAATATCGGAGTAAAAAGCAACCCTGCAATACTTGTATCCGGACATGACCTGAAGGACTTTGAAGAGCTGCTGGAGCAGACGGAGGGTACAGGGGTGGATGTTTATACCCACGGAGAAATGCTTCCTGCAAACTACTATCCGGCATTCAAGAAATACGACCATTTCGTAGGAAATTATGGCAATGCATGGTGGAAGCAGAGAGAGGAGTTTGAAAAATTCAATGGGCCAATACTTTTTACTACAAACTGCATAGTGGCTCCAAAGAGAGAGTATACTGACAGGGTTTATACAACTGGTTCATCAGGGTATCCTGGGTTTAAACATATCCCCGACAGAGTAGCTGGAAAGGCCAAGGACTTTTCAGAGATAATTGAGCATGCAAAAAGACTGCCTGCACCAACTGAGATAGAAACAGGGAAAATAGTAGGTGGATTCGCGCATGCCCAGGTATTTGCTCTGGCCGACAAGATAGTTGATGCAGTAAAATCAGGAGCCATTAAAAAATTCTTTGTAATGGCAGGCTGTGACGGTAGACAGAATGGTAGGAGCTACTACACTGATTTTGCTGAAGCACTTCCTAAGGATACTGTGATCCTGACTGCAGGATGTGCCAAGTACAGATACAATAAGCTTAATCTTGGAGATATCGGGGGTATCCCAAGAGTTCTGGATGCCGGTCAATGCAACGACTCTTATTCTCTTGCAGTCATAGCAATGAAGCTTAAGGAAATATTCCAGCTCAATGATATAAATGAGCTTCCTATAGCGTACAATATTGCATGGTATGAACAGAAGGCAGTTATAGTACTTCTTGCCCTTCTATACCTTGGAGTCAAGAATATACACTTGGGACCTACGCTGCCAGCTTTTCTCTCTCCAAATGTTGCAAAGGTTCTTGTTGAAACCTTTGGTATTGGAACGATCAAGGATGTTGAGAGCGACATAGAAATATTCATGAATAACTAGTTATATTTGAAAGCCTCGCTGAGTTTGCGAGGCTTTTAGTTTTGACAGGCGCTTGAATGGGTAGAAATAATGGAATGAATCAATATTGGAGTTGAGGCTATGACTAATTGGTTGTTATCTCTTGCGTTAAAGGACAACAGGGACTATGGCAACAGGCATGTAAGGCTGAAGGTGGGATATCTTGCAGGCACTGTGGGGATAGTTATCAACCTCATCCTTGCTTTGACAAAGCTTTCTATAGGAATACTTATATCCTCTATCGGCGTTATTGCTGACGGGGTCAACAATCTTACGGACTCAGCCTCCTCGGTTGTCACATTGCTTGGATTCAAGCTTTCAAGTATACCGGCTGATAAGGAACACCCTTACGGGCATGGAAGGATGGAGTATGTTTCCGCACTGATAGTAGCTTTTATGGTTATTTTGGTGGGACTTCAGTTTATCAGATCCTCCTACGAAAGGATAATCGATCCTGAACCAGTTGAATTTCAGCTTATCCCTTTTATAATTTTAGGTATTTCCATTCTCTTCAAGGTATGGTTGAGCATATTCAACAGGGATCTTGGAAATAAAATCAACTCATCAGGTCTCAAGGCGACGGCTACGGATGCACTTGGAGATGTGCTGATAACCTCTGTAGTGGTACTTTCAATCGTAGCAGGTCAGTTTACAGACCTCCCAGTTGATGGAATTGTTGGGCTTGTTGTTTCGCTTTTCATAATATATGCAGGATATTCCTTGGTAAGGGAAACTGTAAGTCCTCTATTGGGGGAGGCACCTCCTGAGGAAATTACTGACGCAATTTATGACGATATCATGACCTATGATTTTATCACAGGTGCTCATGACTTGATCGTTCATTCATATGGTGCAGGAAGGTCTATGGCTACGATTGACGTTGAGTTCCCTGGCAATATCGACGCTGTCACTATCCATGAGGTCATTGATAAAGCTGAAAGAGAAATCGGTGAGAGATATGACCTTACTCTCGTTATCCATATGGACCCCCTTGGAACCGAGACTAAGGAGAGGTATGAGCTTAGAAATAGAGTAAAAAGGATAATCCAGGAGGATGAAAGGGTCAAGTCTATCCATGACTTTCATATTTCAGGCTATGAGGAGGCAACCCTTATCGAGTTTCACGCAGTAGTAAGGGCTGGTATGCTTGAAAAGGGGAAGACTCATGAGGAAGTTCGAAAAGAGCTGGAAAATCTCATAGAGAGTGAAATCGAAGATACAAAATGCAGAATTATACTTGATATTGACTTTTAGCATAGGAGATGAATCATGGACAAAAACAGGCAAATAAAATTGATAACAGATTTAATCAGAAGCGGTGAGAAAGTGGTTGAGGATTTCAAGCTGGGGGTTGAGATAGAACACTTCGTAATTTGGAAGGATACCTTTAAAACAGTATCTTATTATGGAGATGCTGGCGTTGAATCCACCTTGAAGGATCTCATGAGTGGCGGTTGGGAGGGTAGATATGAGGGCGATTATCTTCTGGCGCTCGAGAAGGATGACCTAAGCCTGACCCTTGAGCCTGGGAGTCAGCTTGAGATAAGCATCGGAGCAAAGAAAAGGATAGAAGATATCGAGAAAAGCTATCTTGGGTTTTTGGAGGAGCTGCTGCCTGTTTTGGAGAAGAAAGGACAGCTATTGGTTTCACTGGGGTACCATCCGGTTACCAGGATCGAGGAGATAAAACTGCTTCCTAAGAAGCGTTATGACCTGATGTTTGAGCACTTCAAGAAGAAGGGCTCTCACGCCCACAACATGATGAAAGGGACCGGAGCATTTCAGGTATCAATTGATTACTCAAATGAATTGGACTACTCCAGGAAGTTCAGGGTGTTGAATGCTCTTGCTCCTGTCTTTTATGGACTCTTTGAAAATGCTCTTTTCTTTGAGGGTGAGCCATGTAAAACACATAATCTCAGAGCCTATGTTTGGATGAATTGTGATAATGAAAGGGCTGGTACAGTAGAGGAAGCGTTGGAGGATGATTTCTCTTACGCGGGGTACGCCGGATATCTGCTTGAAAGACCCCCAATTTTCACAATTAGAGGTGGGAAAATAATACCTACTGGCGAAGCCAGGATATCGGATATCCTGGATCCAGATTCTACAAGTACTGAAGAGCTTGAGCATCTCATGACTATGTTTTTCCCGGATGCGAGAACAAAGAGGTATATTGAGATAAGGATGATGGACTCGATACCCTATCCACTGAATTTAGCTGCTGTAGCTCTCGTAAAGGGTCTATTCTACAGCGAATCCAATCTTAATGAGCTGTACGATTTCTCAAAGACCATAAAGGCAGAGGATGTAGTCGCTTCGAAGCTGGAGCTACTTGAAAAAGGTATGGAAGCAAGGCTAAATGGCAGGACGATCCTTGATATAGGTAAATGGATGACGCAGATGTCAAAAAGTGTCCTGAATAACGAAGCTGTATACATCGAGCCTTTGGAAAGGCTTTTGGAGGAGGGAAAGAATCCATACCTTCTTACTAAGGAGCTGTATAAAGAAGGAGACAGGAGAAATGCAATAGATTGGGCAATTCTCAGGAGGTGATTTTTTGAAGGGTACCGACATCAACAGAAGCTACCATGAGAAGGTCTTAAGAAACCAAGGATCCTATCTTGAGGATTACAAGGAGACTGTTAAGCGAGTTGCGGATTCCAACGCTAAATACAAAGGTAAGCCGGTTCCTTTTCTTTTCAACCCGATGTTTTTCACACCAGAGGAAGAGGAGTATTTCAAAGGAATCGTAAAAGGGATAATCATCATTGGAAATAAGGTAACGGATAGGTTCATAGAGGATCCGGAGTATAGAAAAAGCTTTGGGTATCCCAGGTTCATAGAAGATATGATCCTGAGGGAGAATAAATACGGGATCCATGCGCCCATCGGAAGATTCGACATATTTTTCAATGATATTGGAGATTATAAACTTTGTGAGCTAAATACCGACGGCTCTTCGGCTATGAACGAGGACAATACTCTGGCAAGGATTTTACTTGAATCAAAGGCTTTGAAGGAATTTGGGGAAGAATATTTCCTAATAAACAGAGAGCTTATTGATTCCTGGGTCAGGGAAAGCCTTAAGCTGTATAGAAGGTGGAAGGGCAGGGATCACGACCCTAACGTGGCTATAGTTGATTTCACTGAAAGCGGCACTTTGGCAGAATTTGTTGAGTTTCAAAGGGCTTATGAAAGACTTGGACTTCAATGCATCATAGTAGATCCACGGGAGCTTGTGTTTAGAGAAGGAGAGCTCTTCAAAGAGGATTACAAAATTGATCTGGTATACAGAAGGATAGTGACTTTTGAGTTGATCCAAAAAGCTGAAGAGATACCTGATTTTATTGAAGCCTATATGGCGGATGCCATGTGTACTATTGGTACAATTAGAAGCCAGATCATCCATAATAAGCTTTACTTCAAGAAGCTCCACGACGAAGATACTCAAGAGTTTTTAACTGAAGAGGAAAGAAAATTCATCAAGGAGCATATCCCGTTTACAGGAGTTCTGGGCGGAGAAGAGAGTATTCTAAGTGAGGTGATAGAGAACAAGAATAATTACATCATTAAGCCAATGGATATGAATGCATCACAAGGTGTCTTTGTCGGAAAGGATCAAAGCCAGGAGTCCTGGGAAAGGGTCGTAAGAGTGGCTTTCGACAGGGACTATCTCTTCCAGGAGTTTGTCGACCCTCCAAAAAGGAGTTTTCTTGTGGCTAATGAATCCGGATTTTCAACTGAAGAGTTTAAGGCAATAGTAGGGTTATTCTCATACAACGAAAGTTATTCAGGGTTATACACTAGACTTAGTAAGGATAATATAATCTCAGGTGTAACCAATTACTTTACAGCACCTAACATAATTGCACACAGGAAATAGCAAAGGACCGTTTTATACGGTCCTTTGCCCAGCCATGGAGGGCTTCAATGATTATGCTCCTCGCAGAAGGAGCCGCCAGTACTCAAATTTCCAGTTACATAATCTGTTGCTACCTTATATATGGGGCCTGAAGCTCCAGATACAACTTCAATTCCATGATTATTAAAAAGATTAGCGGCACTCTGTCCCATGCCTCCGGCAATTATAGTTTTTACTCCTTGCTCATGAAGAAAGTTGGGTAAAAATCCCGGTTGGTGACCTGGATTAGGGATCGTTTTCCACTCTCCTACCTCACCATCCTTTATATAGAAACACTCAAATGCCTGACAGTGGCCAAAATGAGCAGCAACCTTCTTGTTGTCTGATGCTATAGCTATCAACATTAGTTATCCCCCTCGTTTAGTATTTTCATTGATCTTTCCATTATTTTAATAATTGAATCCCTCGCTGGTCCATCCTTATCTGCAAGGGTTTTACCTTGGTTTATCAGGGAAGATGCATCCTTGTCAAAGGGTATAGTTCCAACGAATGGAATTCCATTTTCGCTGCAATATGAAATTATCTTTTCGGTATTTTCCAAATGCAGGTCGAACTTATTAACACATACAGCAACCTTTGCCGGGAAGCCCTCGGATGTTTTTATGATTCTCTCCATATCACTGAATCCAGATATTGTGGGTTCTGATACCAATATCACAAGATCAACACCGCTTATGGAAGCGATTACTGGGCAACCGATCCCTGGAGAACCATCGATAATTGCAATATCGGCATTCTTTGAGTTTACGTAAAGATGTTTTTTGACCTCTGTTACCAGCAGCCCTGAATTCCCGCTTCCCATTTTCAACTCGGCAGTTGAGAATACATGCCCATTTTTATAGAGGCTCAAATGACCAATAACCCTTGGAACCATTTCAATTGCATCTGACGGACAAACCAATGTACAGACTTTGCATCCCTCACAAGCATGGTCGTTTACTATATAGCCGTTGATATTTGTGATTGCATCAAATCTGCAGTTTTGTCTGCATAGATCACAAGATATGCACTTTGCAGGATCTATGTAGGCAGCAGGTAATCCCAAGAAATCTGATTTCAGAGGCTCGTTTTCTTCTTCCATTACAAGATGAAGATTTGGTGCATCTACATCACAGTCTGCATATGCTTTTGCATCCAGAAGTCTTATAAGCGCACTGGAAAGAGTCGTTTTTCCCGTTCCACCCTTACCGCTGAGTATAAGTATTTTTTTCATTTTGCACCTCCTGACTGATTCTTTCAAGAAGCGCGGCAAAGGACTCACTTAATTCTTTATCCTTCTCTACTACAAGCGATCCCTCTGCGATATAATCGCTTATGTCTTTCCTCCATGGTATATCAAGCAGTATGGGGACATTATTATCCATACAGTATATTCTTGAAGGGTCCTCTTCACCGTTTGTCTTATTTAATACCGCACCACATGGCTTGTTAAAGACCTTCGTCAGTTCATGGACCATTCTCAGGTTATGTGCTCCAAAAGTAGTTGGCTCTGCCACTAAAACGCAATAGTCTGCATCTTCGATAGAATCCATAACGATACAAGCGCTTCCCGGAGGGCTGTCAATTATGGCAGTTTCATAGCCTGATGGGATCGTAGTCATCATTTTCTTGATTATGCTTGTTCCGGATTCCTCTCCCGGATTAAGTATTCCAGTATAAACATCGACATTATCGTAATGTCTTCTCTCGATTTTTCCAATATTTTTGTTGTATTCTTCAATTGCATTTTGCGGGCAGATTACTTTACATCCTCCACATGAATGGCATATCTTGTCGAAGACCTTGACTCTACCTGAAATAAGCGCCAAGGCGTTAAAAGCACAAAAATCGACACATTTCCTGCAGTAATCGCATAAATCGAGGTTTACTTCAGGCATTGGCAGATCAACGTCAAAAGCTTCTAAAACCGGTCCTTTAAGGAACAGATGGCCGTTTGGCTCCTCAACGTCACAGTCAAGATAAACAGCTCTATTAGCAATTTTTGCCAAATTTGAAGCGACAAGGGTCTTACCAGTGCCTCCTTTGCCGCTTAGTACTGCAATTTTCAAATTAGTGTCCATGGTATCCCTTATGGATGCTTGATAAGAGAGTTAAACGGCCATCCTTAAGAAGCTTGATATTTTCCATAAGCGTTCCATCTTCGCATTTATATATTTGGATATTTGCTGCGTTAAGAACCGCAGCAGCATTTTCTCCAAGCTGCGGAGTTATTACTATTTCTGCTTTACTGTCTACTACTAGTTGGGCTGCCTTAACACCTGCACCCCCTTGGCTGTTTGCGGCATCGTTTGAAATAAATTCATAATTTTCATTGGAATCATCATATATGAAATAATATTGAGTTCTTCCAAAGTTATTGCTCACAGGGCCGTTGATATCCTTAACTTCTGCAGGTATTCCAATGCGCATCCCTTAATCCTCCTGTGATTCATATTTTGAGAGTGCTTCCTTTGCTGCTTTGAGCTCTTCCTCCAGGAAACTGACCTCGTCTCTTAAATAAGCCTTATCATCTTCCTCTGTGTAAGGGTAAGGGCCATAACCCCAGAACCTATTTCTTCCAAGACCTCTTCCAAAACCAGCTCCTCTACCAAATCCAAATCCTCTGCCCATACCCATACCAAAGCCGACTCCTCTTCCTGTCCCAGGTACAGCTGGTCTGGCACAATAACCCATTCCTCTTCCGGTCATTGCTCCACGGCCCATAGGACCTGTCATATCAAAACGTGGCATAAAAATCCCTCCTTTTAATTGATAACTATTATCTATTATTATTATACACCTAAATGGACATATGTCAATTATTAATTAAGATATGGAATAAGCAGTTGAATATGGCAATAATGCTGGCAATGTTGTATACTTAAGTTGAAATTATTGCAGAATTATAATAAAATAAGCTGTATTTGCACATTATGCAGTGATCAGTGGAAAGAAAAGAAGAGGTGTGACTATGAAGGCCATGATAGTAGGTGCAGGGAAGCTGGGAGCTAAGCTTGCAGAATTCTTTGTCGCTGAGAATATCGACGTCACGGTAATGGACAGCAATACAAAGGTCCTTGAGAGGTTGAACGAGCACCTTGACGTGCTGACAGTAACTGCAAACGGAATCGATATAAAAATGATGAGAGAACTGAACATTGAAGAATATGATCTGTTAGTCGGGACGACTGAAAATGATGAAACAAACACGCTTATTTGTACTCTCGCCAAGAAACTGGGGTGCAAGCAGACGATTGCGAGGATAAGAAACCCTGAGTATATGCAGCAGATCGATTTCATCAAAGCAGAGCTTGGGATCGATCACATAGTCAACCCAGATCTTGCGACCGCACTGGCCATGGAAAAATACCTTATGAAAAGCTACAGTTTTTATACTGACGAGTTCGCCAGCGGCAAGGTGCAGCTCATAGACTTCAATATAGGAGATCACAAGGAATTCATAGATAAAAAGATCATGGATATCGAGGGGTTGGACGCCCTTCTTATAGCCGCCGTTACAAGAAACGGGGAAATATTGATCCCAAATGGCTCCACTGTATTGAAAACCGATGATGTGATCCACATAATCGGCAACACAAAGGAGATCGAGCGCTTCAGTCACAGACTTGGAGAGGACTATAAGCGCAAGCTTGTCAGTAGCGTTATGATACTCGGTGGAGGTAATGTTGGCTACTACCTTGCTCAAAGACTGGCCAAGAACAAGATCCAGGTTACTCTTATAGAACAGGATAAGGAGAGATGTCAGGAGCTTTCTGAGATACTGGACAATGTCCTTATAATCCACGGAGACGGTACTGACATTCATCTTCTTGAGGAAGAAAACCTGTCATCCATGGATGCTTTTGTAGGGGCTACAGGCTTTGACGAAGAAAACCTGCTTATGGCATTGATGGCTAAGCAATCAGGGGTTGGAAAGGCAATAGCGAAGATAAGCAGATCCAACTACATCAAGATAATTGACAGGATCAGCATAGATGCTGCTATAAATCCTGTATATATAACTGCAAGCAGTATATTGAAGTACATAAGAGGAGGCAAGGTTGTTTCCGTTTCTCTACTTCTTGGTGGAAATGCTGAAGCCACCGAAATAATTATTGAGAAGGATCTGCCTGTCGTAGGGAAAATGATCAAGGAGCTTGCCATACCCAAGGGCTTGATCATAGGAGCTATCGTAAGAGGAAATGACGTCATCATACCAAAGGGAAATACTGTGATAAAAGGAAATGACAGGATAGTGGTATTCTGTCTTTCTGAGAACCTTGACGGCTTAAAGATGTTCTTCAAGGAACACAAGGGAGGATTTTTGAGTGAATTATGGAATCGTGCTAAGAATTCTGGGCAGCCTGCTGATCATTGAAGCAGGCTTGATGCTACCCTCATATTTCATAGCAATTTTTACTGATGGTCCCGATAAAACTCCATTTCTGTTGACTATCCTTCTGACTGCTGCAATTGGGTTAGCTTTGTCAGTTAGGTTTAGAAGGGTAAAGTCTATTACGGCTAAGGATGGACTTGCAATCGTAACCTTTGGCTGGCTTGCTGCTTCTGCTATGGGGGCTCTGCCACTATATCTGACTGGAGTAGCAGGTTATGTTGATTCCTTATTTGAAATAGTATCCGGATTTACAACTACCGGAGCAACTATCTTCAGTGAAATTGAATCACTTCCACAGGGGATCCTGTTCTGGAGATCATTTACCCACTGGATCGGTGGTATGGGGATTCTTGTTTTTACTCTTGCATTTCTGCCTGCTTTAGGGATAGGAGGATTTCAGATATACAAGGCTGAATCGCCAGGGCCTGTCGCAGGAAAGATAGCCCCGAGACTTAAGGATACCGCAAAAATCTTATATATAACCTATATCACAATTACTCTTTCTGAGGTTGTGCTTTTGATGTTCGGAGGCATGTCGATGTTTGACTCGTTTGTACATACCTTTGGAACAGTGGGCACAGGTGGATTTTCATCGAGAAATCTGAGTATTGGTGCCTATGACAGCAGCTATATCCATATAGTTATCGCATTATTCATGGTTGCTTCAGGGGTCAATTTTTCACTTTACTACTCATTTTTCAGGGGAAAGGCGACAGATCTCTTTAAGGACGAGGAGTTCAGACTGTATCTTAAAATAATCGGGATTTCGTCAATTGCAATAGCCATAGATCTATGGCTGGTCAGCTATCATAATCTTTGGTATTCACTTAGAGATGCATTTTTTCAGGTATCATCGATCATTACCACTACGGGATATGCAACCTCAGACTTCGATCTTTGGCCGACCTTCAGCAAGGGAATACTTTTTATCCTTATGTTCGTTGGAGCCAGCGCAGGCTCTACCGGAGGTGGGATGAAGGTAATAAGAATTCTCGTCATGCTGAAGCTCATCAAGCGAGAGATTGGAAAGCTATTCCATCCACGTGCGGTTATGCCAATAAAAATAAACAATAAGATCATGTCCAACGAAACGATAGCAAGGATCAATAGTTTCCTGGCACTTTATCTGGTGCTTTTCATGTTTTCGACTTTGATGGTGTCATTGGAGCAGGTCGATCTGATAACATCAGCATCGACAGTCGCAGCTACTCTTGGGAATATCGGACCGGGGCTTGAATTAGTTGGACCAACACTAAACTATGAGTTCTATTCAATACCGACAAAGCTTTGGCTCTCAGCGCTGATGCTTTTGGGAAGACTGGAGCTGTTTACAATAATTGCGCTTATTGCTCCTAAAAATTGGAGAATAGATGTTTAATCGAACAAATGTTTGATTGATATTTTTGATTATGGTATAATCACCTCAAGAAAACCTGTCTTGAGGTGTTTTTTATGGATGCATTAAGAAAGCTTGAAATTCTTGCCGATGCGGCAAAATATGACGTATCCTGCTCCTCCAGTGGAAGCAACAGGCAAAACAAAAAGGGAGGGCTTGGCAATGCAAGTGCAGCGGGAATATGTCACAGTTGGACAGATGATGGAAGGTGCATTTCTCTTTTAAAGATCCTCATGTCCAACAGCTGCATCTACGACTGCGCATATTGCGTGAACAGGTCCTCAAACGACCTCCCAAGAGCTACCTTCACTCCAGAGGAGGTTGCAGACATCACCATTAACTTTTATAAACGGAATTACATCGAGGGCTTATTTCTAAGTTCGGCAGTGGTAAAAAGCCCAGATCATACCATGGAGCAATTCATAGAGATACTTAAGAAGCTTAGGGATGTCGAGAATTTCAATGGTTATATCCATTTAAAGGCTATCCCGGGTGCAGATAAAAAGCTCCTTGATAAAGCGGGGAGTTATGCGGACAGAATGAGTGTCAACATTGAGCTTCCAACTGAGGACGGATTAAGGATGCTGGCACCCCAAAAGAAACAAAATGAGATCCTGGGCCCAATGAATGACATTAAACAGGGAATGCTTCAGTCAATTGAGGAGCGAAAGATTTTCAGGAACTCGCCGAAATTTGTCCCTGCAGGACAAACTACACAATTGATCGTTGGAGCAACCAAGGATTCTGATTACAGAATACTCAAGCTTTCAGAAGGTCTTTACAATGACTTTCAGTTAAAAAGAGTCTACTATTCTGCATTTGTTCCGGTTTCAACCAACCCTTTGCTGCCACGAATCTCAAGCCCACCCCTGGTAAGGGAGAACAGACTTTACCAGGCTGACTGGTTGTTAAGATTCTATGGCTTCAATTCCGACGAGCTGTTAAGTGAGGATAAGCCTGATTTTGACCTGTTGCTTGATCCAAAATGTGACTGGGCTCTGAGAAACATCGACAAATTCCCTATAGAGATAAACAGGGCAGAGTATCACATGCTGCTTAGAGTACCTGGAATCGGCGTAAAATCAGCTCAAAGGATAGTATCGAGCAGGAGATTCTGCCAGCTTGACTTTGATGACCTGAAAAAGCTTGGGGTCGTGTTAAAAAGAGCAAAGTATTTCATCACCTGCAAGGGAATACATTCGGGTATCAAATCGATGGAGCCCGTGAATATTCGAGCCAATATCCTTGGAGACAGCAGCAAGAAAGATCCAAGACAGTTGTCACTATTTGACCTTGAAGGAGGCATGGGAAATGATCTCAAAATTGAGCTACCTGTATGATGGCTCATTTGAAGGGTTGCTTACTGCAGTTTGGGAAGCATATTATGCAAAGGAGGATCCTTCAGAGATAATTTGGGAAGGTGTAAGTCATCCGAATCTTCTATCCTCGACCAAAATGATATATACTGATGCAAATAAAGCTGATAGGGTATACAGGGCAGTAGAGGAGAAAATATCCCATGCAGCTCTCAGAAGGATTTTTTACATCTATTTATCTGGGGAACCTGAAAGTGGTATAATAGTTTTGAACTACCTGAGAATTGGCTTTAGGCTTGGAGCAGCTGTGGACGACTATCACGCTGAGCCGACAGTGCTTAAGTCAGAAAAGCTTTATAACAAGGTTGCAATGGAAAAACACAGGCAGGCAGGGCTTATTAGGTTCAAACGGTTGGAGAGCGGAGTATTCTACTCAAAAATTGATCCCGACCATAATGTGATTGCTCTTCTGGCACCCCATTTTGCTGCCAGGATGCCATCTGAGTATTGGATATTACACGATGCTGGAAGGGGAATAGCAGTTTTTTACGACAAGAATGATTGGGTGGTAAGAAATCTCGAGACTCCGGAGGATATCGTCCTCAAGGAGGAGGAAGAGACTTATCAGGAAATGTGGAAGGCTTATTACAGGCATCTGTCCATAGAAAGCAGAAAAAACATGAGCCTTAAGAAGAGAATGATGCCGGTTAGGTATTGGAAGAACTTAATTGAAGAGGGGATTGAACTATGGAGCTAACAAGACCTGCCTGGCTTCAGATAGACCTGGACAGGCTTCACTACAATTTTAGAGAGATAAGGAAAGTCGTTCCTGAAGGCTCTGAAATCATGGCTGTGCTTAAGGCTGACGCTTACGGTCATGGGGCAATCAAGATCGCAAGAGAGCTGCTTAGCCTTGGCGTAACAAGGTTTGGTGTTGCTACGTTATCAGAAGCTCTTGAACTTCGAAAGCGCCTTCCTCATGCCCAGATACTTGTGATGGGGTACACACCTGAGTATCTTTATGAAACCGCCATTGAGCATGGGATAAGAACTGCAGTATACCTTCAGGAACAGGCAGAGCAGCTATCAAAGATTGCAGCCAGGCTTAATAGAGATGCGATAATACACTTAAAGATAGAAACAGGTATGAATCGCCTGGGATTCCTTCCAAACGAGGATTCAATGATGAGCATTTTGAAGATAAGAGAAATGGACAACATCATAGTTGAGGGTATATTTACCCATTTCCCTGCAGCTGACGACGATCTGGAATATACCGGAAATTCCATGAGGAAATTTGAAAGCTTCACAAGGCAACTGGAGGACAAAGGCTTTAATATACCTATTAAACACGTCAACAACAGCGCTGCGATAATGAATCTTCCTGAATATAGTCTGGACATGGTTAGAGCGGGTATCATTTTGTATGGGGTTTATCCATTTCCGGAGGCGAACAAGGATTTTCTTCCACTTGAGAGCTGCCTAAGTCTTAGAGCGCAGATATCTCATGTAAAGGACCTGGAAGCAGGAGAAAGGATCGGCTATGGACTTACCTATACTGCTCAATCAAGAATTAAAGTCGCAACTCTTCCTGTCGGCTATGCGGATGGCTGGAGCAGAGAGCTAAGCAACAAAGGATCTGTGCTGATAGGCGGTAAGCGAGCTCCAATCATAGGCAGAGTATGCATGGATCAGCTGATGGTTGATGTTACAGGAATCGATGCTGAAAGAGGAGAAGAGGCGGTTCTTATGGGTCGCCAGGGTAATGAGGAAATTACAATCGAGGAGATAGCCGGACTTATTGGACAGATACCAGCTGCCGTAATGTGCATGCTTTCAAGAAGACTTCCCAGGGTATACACCAAGGAGAACAGACCCCCTGAAGTTGTAGATTATCTTATAGATTAGCCGGAGGAAGCGATGAAAGAGATATTCAAGAATAGCTGGCAGGAGATTCTCCTTCCTGAGATGGAGAAGCCATATTATAAAAAGCTCCGCCAGTTCCTGATAGAGGAATACAAGACTAATACAATATATCCTGACATGTACAGCATTTTCAATGCACTGCATTATACTGATTATAATGATGTAAAGGCTGTGATACTTGGTCAGGACCCATACCATGGGCCAAATCAGGCACATGGACTGAGCTTCAGTGTAAAAAGGGGCGTTCCCGCTCCACCATCCCTTGTAAACATATACAAGGAGATGCAGGATGATCTGGGTTTTCCCATACCAAACCACGGATGTCTTGAAAAGTGGGCAAGAGAAGGTGTTCTTCTCCTAAATACTGTCTTAACGGTTCGAAAGGGTGAGGCCAATTCTCACCGCGATAAGGGGTGGGAACAATTCACCGATCATATTATCAGGCTCCTGAATGAAAGAGATAAGCCGATTGTTTTCATCCTCTGGGGAACACCTGCGATCCGTAAGGAATCAATGATAGACCAGACAAGGCATTATGTCATAAAATCACCCCACCCCAGTCCGCTTTCTGCATATAGAGGGTTTTTCGGATCAAAGCCGTTTTCACGAGCTAATCATTTCCTTGAGGATAACGGAGTTGGGCCGATAGACTGGAGACTTGACGAAGATGGAGGAGAGAGTCGATGAATTATCCAAATATAATAGTCAAAAGAACTGAAATCGCAGGGATACCATCAATTTTAATGAGACCCAAAGAGAAGCAGGGAAAGTACCCCACGGTTATCTTTTACCATGGATGGACATCCAATAAGGATGCTCAGAGCTTCAGGGGATTTATATTGGCCAGCCTGGGATACCAGGTGCTTCTTCCGGATTCAATTTTTCACGGAGATAGAGGAAGGATTGATTATTGGGCCAAAGAGAACGCAGGTGTGTTCTGGGAGGTAGTTTTTAAGAATCTCGAGGAATCGGAACAACTGATAGATGGTCTTATAAGATCCTACGATGCGGATGAAAATCGGATAGCCCTTTCAGGACACTCAATGGGTGGCTTTACTTCTACCGGTATATTTGCCATAAATAAATTACCAAAAACGCTTGTTGTCCTCAATGGTTCAGGATCCTGGCAGAAAAGCAATGATATCTTAGTCCAGACATTGGGTATAGAGAAAGCTGAGCGATTCATTGAGATCGATAAAAAAGTCATCGAACTTGATCCGATGAAAAAGCTTGATAATCTTAAGGATAGGCCGATCCTGATCCTTCACGGAGAGGACGACACCGTGGTTGATATAGGCCCGCAGAGGGAGTTTTATGAGACTCTGAAAAAACAATATATAAGGCAGGATCATATAATGATGTCAACATACAAACAGCTTAACCACTTCGTAACCACAAATATGATGGAGGAGATGGGCAGCTGGCTTGAAAAATATCTATAGGGAGGTAGTTGGATGAAAAAACCTGTAATAGGTCTTACGACACAGCAGGATGTAATGGTAGGAAAGAAAATAACCAGGATAAATCAATGCTACATCGACGCAGTAATTAAGGCTGGAGGAGTACCACTCCTTATCCCGGTCCATGGAGATGACTACATGAGCGAAGACTATATACAGGCTTTGGATGGGATCATTTTCACTGGAGGCGAGGACATATGGCCACATTACTTCGGTGAAGAGCCTATGAAGGAAGTAAATGTAATAAGCCACGACAGAGACAAGACAGAGTGGGGGTTGTTTAAGAAAGCCTATGAGTCTGGACTGCCAATATTCGGCATATGCAGAGGTCTCCAGCTTGCAAACGTGGCTTTGGGAGGTACTCTGTACCAGGACATATTCAAGCAGGTCCCAAATGTGGGAGGTCATGTATGTGGCTATAACACTGAGGAAGGCTACCACTCTATCGAGCTTGAGGAAAAGAGTATACTCCATGAGGTTTTTGGAGAGAAGAGAATATTTGTAAATTCAGAGCACCATCAGGCGATAAAGGATCTTGGAAGGGGATTGAGGGTAACAGCAAAGGCTGCAGACGGAATAATCGAGGCGATTGAATCAGTGAACGATAAGTTTTTGATGGCAGTACAGTTCCATCCTGAGGCCATGGCACAAAAGCACGATGAATACGTGAGTCTTTTCAAGAGATTTGTCGAGCATTGCAGTAAATAAAGAAAATTTGGCCATTAACCAATAATGGCTTGGATAAGGAAATACAGCGATATTATGTTCAACACTAATAAAAAGGGCAGTCCAATACGGAAACTGGCCTTTTTTGTTTTGTGTGAGAAAAGCTTCATGCCAAGGATAGCTCCTGCTGCACCTCCGAGTAACGCTGTCAGGAAGAGCCTGGACTCAGGTATCCTCCAGCCGTGGTTAAGTGCAAGTCTTTTATCTCGCCAGAACAGGAAGAAGGAGTACAAATTGACAAAAATTAAACAAATAATTATGATTACAAATGGACTGCCCTTATTCAAAATCATCACCTCATAAGAAAATTATACAATACAAAAAAATTAAGTCCAGATTTCCCGCCATTTTCAGCATAGAAGACTTTCAATATGTCAATTGACAATGGTATTTAATTATTATAACCTTAAAGGGTATATAATTTTCCAAAAATTAAGTTTTATCATCATAAAATTAACAATACAGGGGGAAGAAACATGGAGTTTAGCTTTGATATGAATAAAAATGCCAAGGCGATCCAGGAGTTCAAGAGCTTTCTGGACCAGAAGAAAAAGGCTCCCGGTCCTTTGATGCCGGCTTTGCAGCATGCACAGGACGTTTTCGGGTACCTTCCAAAGGAGATACTGCAGCTTATTTCAAAAAGACTTCAGATACCATTGGCTGAGATATATGGAGTAGCGACCTTTTATTCACAGTTTACTTTTATTCCAAAGGGAGAGAATAAAATCAGTGTGTGCCTTGGGACTGCCTGCTATGTAAAGGGAGCTGAGAGCATTCTTGAGGAAATCGAAAATCAGCTTGGTATCAAATCAGGCCAAACTACTCCAGACCAAAGATTCTCGATCTCATCAGCCAGATGCGTCGGAGACTGCAGCATAGCTCCTGTAATACTTGTAAATGAAGAGGTATATGCTAAGGTCAAAAAGGACGACATCAAGACTATATTGGGAAAATTTATGTAAGGGGTGATTACGATGATGACATTGGGAAAAATGGATATTATTAGGGAAAATCTGAAGGCCCCTATCATTGACAAACTCCTTGGGGAAGAGAAGGTAGTCATAAACGGTGATGATGTTGTCCTAAAGGGGAAATTCTATGAAAAGCAGCTTAGGATAGCACTAAAGAACTGCGATATAATTGATCCTACCAATATAGAGGAATATATAGCATTCGGTGGCTACAGAGCACTGTATAAGGCATTGACATCCATGGAGCCGGGAGAGGTTGTCGAAGAGATCAAGGCATCACTTCTGAGAGGAAGAGGAGGAGCAGGATTCCCTACAGGTAAGAAGTGGGAGGAAGCTTACAAATATCAAGCCGACAAGAAATATATGATTTGCAATGCCGACGAGGGAGATCCGGGAGCTTTTATGGACAGGTCTATCCTTGAAAAGGATCCGCACTCCGTTCTTGAAGGTATGGCACTGGGAGGATATGCCATCGGGTCAGATCAAGGCTACATATACGTTAGGGCGGAGTATCCAATGGCAGTCAAACGACTTGAGATTGCCATAGCTCAGGCGAAAGAATACGGATTGCTTGGAGAGGATATATTTGGAACTGGATTCAACTTCGATATAGAGCTAAGACTTGGTTCAGGAGCATTTGTATGCGGTGAGGGCACCGCCCTTATGGAGTCCATTGAGGGTAGAAGAGGCATGCCAAGACCTAAGCTTCACAGAACTGCCCATGTTGGCCTTTGGGGAAAGCCCACAATAATAAACAACGTCGAGACCCTGGCCAATGTTCCCATAATAATCGACAAGGGAGCTCCATGGTTCAGAAGTATAGGTACTGAGGAGTCACCTGGCACAAAGGTATTTGCTCTTGTAGGCAAGGTCGAGAATTCTGGGCTTGTAGAGGTACCAATGGGTATGACCTTAAGAGAGATCATTTTTGACATAGGCGGGGGTGCGGCTAACGGCAGGAAATATAAAGCCGTTCAAACTGGAGGTCCGTCGGGTGGCTGTATCCCTGCTGATCTTATTGATACACCTGTTGATTATGAATCACTTGGCAAGATATGGTCGATCATGGGATCCGGTGGAATGGTCGTGATGGACGAGGACACCTGTATGGTTGACATAGCGAAGTTTTTCCTCGATTTCAGCGTCGAGGAATCCTGTGGCAAATGCGTACCGTGCAGAGAGGGCACAAAGAGACTATATGAAATACTTGATAAGATAACGAAAGGCGAGGGTGAGGAAGGAGATATCGAAAAGCTTGAGAAGCTTTGCGAGACAGTAACCTCCACTTCTCTCTGCGGTTTGGGACAAACTGCACCGAACCCCGTAATTACAACTTTGAAGTACTACAGGGACGAGTACGAAGCACATATAAGGGATAAGAAATGTCCGGCAAAGAGCTGTAAGGCACTTATTACCTTCCTCATAGAGGATTCCTGCATCGGATGTACAAGATGTGCGAAGGCTTGCCCGGTTGGAGCAATAACAGGCAAGGTGAAGGAGCGGCACGTGATCGACCAAACCCTGTGTATCAAGTGCGGAGCATGCCATGACATATGTCCTGTTAAGCCGATCAAGGCAGTATCAATAAGTTAGTACTGGAGGCTTGAGATGAAAACTGTAAAGTTGACTATAGACGGAAAAGTTGCAGAGGTATCTGCTGAGTTGACCGTCCTTCAGGCTGCCAGGTCGGTGGGTATAGACATACCTGCACTCTGCTATGATGAAACGCTTGAGATATTTGGAGCCTGCAGGATGTGTGTGGTTGAGATAGAGGGCAGCAAGAAGCTCCAAACCTCATGCTCAACCCTTGTGAAGGACGGAATGATAGTAAAGACAGAAACAGAAAAGACAATAAATGCAAGAAGAGACGTGCTCCAGTTGTTGCTGGACAGCCATCCCAATGACTGCCTTACATGCCAGAAGGCAGGCGAATGCCTGCTTCAGAAATATGCCTACAAATACGACGTGGCATTCAGGAAGCATGATGGTGCAGTAAGGCCACAGCTTATGGATACCTCAAGCCCGTACATATTAAAGGACAACAGTAAGTGTATCCTCTGTGGTAAATGTGTCCTTGCCTGTTCGCAGGTATCAGACCGAAGGGTATTGGCTTTTGCTGAAAGAGGATATGACACCAGGATAATATTCGGAGCCGATGAATCAATAGAAGAGTCACCATGTGTGTCCTGCAACCGCTGTGTTGCCGTGTGTCCAGTAGGAGCATTGGTGGATAAGAGAGAATACAACAAGGTAAGAAGCTGGGAGTCACAGAAAAAGGTTGTCTCCTGCAAGGCATGCGAGTATGGATGTGAATTTGAGGTACATTCAGTAAAAAGGATGGGAATTTCTCTCGTTGCTAAAGCACCTGCAAATGGAAGACCCTTGTGCCTTAAGGGAAGGCTCGCAACTGAGCTTAAATATGTTGATGAGCCAGAGCCACCATATAGAAAAGTCGACGGCAAATTTATTAAGACAACATGGGATAAGGCTCTTGGCATTACCGAGCTTCTGGAGAAAATAGAAAAACTCGATAAAAACTCAGTAGAGGGAGGTGACACAGAATGAAGGTTACTATAAACGGAAAACCCTATGAGTTTCCTGAAAGAATAACTGTACTCCAGGCCTGCAGAGAGGCAGGGATAGATATTCCAACTCTGTGTCATGACGAAAGACTTAATCCATCAGGATCCTGCCGCCTTTGCGTGGTTGAGATAGATGGATGGAAAAGCCTGCATACATCATGCACGACATTGCTTAGAGAAGGCATGAAAATAAGCACCCATAGTGAGCCGGTCATAAGGGAAAGGCAGCAGCTGCTGGACTTTTTGATTTCCAACCACCCGCTGGAGTGTCTGAACTGCCAAAAATCGGGGCGATGCAAGCTTCAGGATTTCTGCTACGAGTATGGGATCACTGAGGGAACATACAGATGGTCATCAAGAACTCCAAAGTATGACGACACCAATCCATTCTATACCTTCGACTCCAGGAAGTGCATCCTATGCGGACTATGTGTAAGGGTTTGCGATGAGCTGCAGGGTACCACTGCAATAGGATTTGAGGAGCGGGGCTTTGAGACGAATGTGTCCACGCCCTTTGGAGACGGTCTTATAAATTCAACCTGTGTATCCTGTGGGAACTGCGTATCCGTGTGCCCTGTAGGTGCACTTGAGCCAAAGTCGAAGGAAAAATTCAGATACTGGGACACTCATAAGGTAAGAACTACCTGCTCCTACTGCGGAGTGGGCTGCCAGATGGATCTTGTTGTAAAGGGGAATAAGGTTGTTGGCGTTGATCCAGCAATGGATGCACACAATGAGGGACTTCTTTGTGTAAAGGGTAAATTCTCCTATAATTTCCTGTCACATCCTGATAGACTGACAAAACCCTTGATCAGGGAAAATGGAAAGTTCAGGGAAGCTTCCTGGGAGGAGGCATATAGCCTTATTACTGAAAAAATGAAGTCAGTTAAAACAAACCATGGATCAGAGGCCTTTGCAGGACTTACCTCGGCGAGATGTACAAATGAAGAAAATTACCTGTTCCAGAAGCTTTTCAGGGCAGTTCTCGGGACCAACAACGTAGACCATTGCGCACGCCTCTGACACGCCTCCACAGTTGCGGGTCTCGCAATAACACTGGGTAGCGGTGCAATGACTAACAGCATTCAGGAAATAAAGGCTGCGGATGCAATGTTTGTAATCGGATCCAACACCACTGAAAACCATCCGGTAATTGGAGCCATGATGAAGCAGGCGAAGAGGAATGGGGCAAAGCTTATAGTGGTTGATCCCAGAAGGATAGAGCTTGCTGATTACGCCGATGTGTATCTTAAGCTTAAACCTGGGACAAATATCGCCCTATTAAACGGGCTTATGCACGTGATCATAAGGGACGGGCTCCAGGACAATAGCTATATTAAGGAAAGAACTGAAAACTATGAGGAGCTTAAGAGACTGGTAGAGAGCTACACGCCGGAGAGAGTTGGAGATATCTGCGGTCTGGATCCAAAGGATATTGAAAAAGCAGCTCATATATACGGAAGTGCAAAAAAGGCAGGTATTTACTATACAATGGGAATTACCCAGCATACCACCGGCACTCATGCTGTAATGAATATATCTAATCTGGCGCTTTTATGCGGAAATGTGGGTATAGAATCTGCAGGGGTAAATCCATTAAGAGGGCAAAACAATGTTCAGGGAGCCTGCGATATGGGGGGACTGCCAGGAGATCTCCCTGGATATCAAAAGGTCCACAAGCCCGAGGTAATAGAGAAATTTCAAAATGCTTGGGACAGAGAGCTATCAGGGAAGGTCGGACTTACAATAACAGAAATGTTTGAGTCCATCGAAAAAGACAAGATTAAATTCCTCTATATAATGGGGGAAAATCCAATAGTCTCCGATCCGGACTCAAACCATGTAAGGCATGTTCTGGAGCATGTTGACTTCCTTGTAGTTCAGGATATTTTCCTTTCTGAAACAGCTGAGCTTGCTGATGTGGTCCTTCCTGCCGCAGCATTTGCTGAAAAGGATGGCACCTTCACAAATACAGAAAGAAGAGTCCAGAGAGTAAGAAAGGCAGTTGAAGCTCCTGGAGAGGCTAAGCCCGACTGGCAGATCCTTATGGAGATAATGAACCATATGGGATATGAGAAGCAATATTCCCATCCCGCGCGGATAATGGCAGAGGTGGCATCCCTCACCCCGTCCTATGCAGGAATCAACTATAAGAGACTTGAACATGGTGGACTGCAATGGCCTGTACCTAACGAGGAACACCCAGGAACCAGGTTCCTCCATAAGACAGCCATAGCAAGGGGAAGAGGCTTGTTCATGCCTGTCGAGCATGTAGACAGTGCTGAAATGCCTGACAGTGATTACCCATATATCCTTACCACAGGAAGGATCCTGTACCAGTACCACACAATGACTATGACAGGAAGAGAAGAAGGTCTTATGACCTTGGCGCCAAGCTCCTTTGTCGAGATAAATGAAACTACTGCAAATAAGCTTGGCATATCAGAAGGGGATATGATAAGGCTTACCTCAAGAAGGGGCGAAACTCATGCAAGGGCAAGGGTCACAGATAGAATCGGCGAAGATGTTGTATTCATGCCATTCCATTACTCTGAGGGGCAGGCAAATTACCTGACCAATACAGCAACTGACGAAATAGCAAAAATACCGGAGCTAAAGGTAGCAGCAGTAAGGATTGAAAGAGTTCAGGAGGTGCTATGATGGATTATGAACAGGTATTGAAATATGCTATGCAGATGGAGCTGGACGGCAGCAATTTCTTCAAGGAAAAGGCTGGACATTTCTCAAATCCGACCACACAAAAGTTGTTCCAGGATCTATCAGATGTTGAAATGGAGCATTATGCTTATTTGGAAAGACAGCTTAAGGCTTATGGGGACAACGGAGGCTTTGATACATCCGGGGAGGTCATGGACAGAGAAGAGGATATATTTAAAGCCAGAGAGGAATCAGAGCATATTGAGGAGACGCTTAAGGAGTCTGATATTCCTGATCTTACAATACTGAGGATGGCATATTTAATTGAGAGAGACTACAAGGAGTTCTATGAGAGAGCCGCCGAGTATGCTAAGGAAGAGGGGATAAAAGCAATATTCACTAAGCTCTCAAAATGGGAGGAAGGCCACGAAAGGATTTTCAAGTCTGAATACGACAGAAGGATGAAGGAATACATGACCCTTCCCTGGGGAGGTTAATATGTTTAAGGTAGGAATAATCACGGCAAGCGATAAGGGCTCCAGGGGAGACAGAGAGGATCTTTCAGGAGCGCTGATCAGGGATATCATGGAGAATAGAGGCTATCAGGTCGTAAGCTATAGGATACTTCCCGACGAAAAGGATCTATTGGCCCAGGAGATGATAAGACTTTCAGATGAGGTCATGGTAGACCTTATTCTTACAACCGGTGGTACTGGATTCAGTATGAGAGACGTTACTCCTGAGGCTACAATAAGTGTTTGCGACAGAATGGCTCCCGGGATATCGGAAGCAATAAGGGGACTAAGCCTTCAAATAACTCCTCGCGCTATGCTTTCAAGAGCGGTTTCCGGAATTCGCAAAAGCTCTCTGATAATAAATTTACCGGGAAGTCCGAAGGCTGTAAAAGAATCTCTGGATTTTATTATGGACAGCGTTCACCACGGATTGGAGATCATGACCGGAAGAGATGGAGAATGTGCAAGAAGCGGTGATTGATATGAAGCGTTTTGGTTCTGCAATAATCCTCGCTGGTGGAAAAAGCACCCGAATGGGCTTTGACAAACAGCTTCTTAGGCTTCGGGAAAGAAGTCTGATCGAAGGGCTTATTAGAAGACTTGGAGGCAGCTTTGACGAGACCATAGTGGTGACTAACAGACCAGAGCTGTACATTGGACTGGCAGACAAAATAACAGGTGATATAATCCCCGACATGGGCCCCTTATCAGGGATACATGCCGGGCTTTCTGCTGCTTCTTCGGAATATTCCTTCGTCATAGCCTGCGACATGCCTCAATTAAACACCAAATATATAGACTATATGATGGAGCTGCTGAATAAGAATGAGTCAATGGCTTGCATCACCAAATTCGGCGATTGGATCGAGCCCTTTAACGCTTTCTATAGTAAGGCTTTGATCGATCATATAGAAAGCTTTCTCATGGGGGGAGGAAAGGCTGTGCACAGACTTCTTATGAACCACAATGTTGAGTATATACCCGAGGAGGTTGCCAGGGGCTTCAGCCCTGACTGGGGAATGTTTTTTAATCTTAATACCCGCGAGGACCTTCTAAAGTATACAGAGGAGGGAACCTTTGTTGAAAACGACGAATAGGGTAATGGTTTCGCGGTGGAGAAGCGGAGAATCAACAATCGAAGAGGATCGGGTTATAGTCGAATACCCATTGACCATACACTTGAACGGTGAGGAGCTTGTTACTCTTTTATGCACGCCTACCTCTCTCAAGGAGTTGATAACAGGGTTCCTTTTGTCTGAAAGCTTCATAGACGATATAGATGAGATCATTGAGCTGAACGTAGAGGAAGAAGCAGGACAAGCCACCGTGAATACAGAAATAAAAAGACCGCTTAGGGAAAGGCTTATAGGGAGAAGGACCATAACCTCGGGCTGTGGAAAGGGCACCTCGTTCTATAATGCTGTAGATCAGACAAAGGCTATAAAAATACAGAAAAGAATGGAAATTCATCCAAGTATTGTGCTACAATTAATGAGAGAGTTCAATCGGAACTCTCTGCTCTTTCGGGATACTGGAGGTGTACATGGATGTGCCTTGTGCAATAGTTCGGAGCTCCTCTTTCAGGAGGAGGATATTGGAAGGCACAATGCAATGGACAAGCTTATCGGAAGAGCCAGGCTTGAGGGCAAAGAGTTGTCTGACAAGCTGGTGCTTACAACAGGAAGGGTATCCTCCGAGCTGCTAATAAAAGCAGCTAAGCAGGGAATACCTGTTATCGCTTCAAGGTCTGCACCTACAGAGCTGGCTGTCAGGCTGGCTCAGGAAACCGGAATTACACTGATCGGATTTGCAAGAGGAGACAAACTGAATATCTACAGCAATTTTCCGAGCACGAAGGTCTAAAGCATAGCCATGACCCAGTGCCGTCGGGTTTAGAGGGAAATCTCTGAGCCTCCCGTTTGGAAAGGAAGATGTTTATTAAGGCAACCTTTCTTTCTGGTTGTCTTTTTTGTTTCCCAAAATTAAAGGAGAGTGGTCATCATGAAAAAAACGCTTACATATGTACTTCTCCTCTTACTAATCCTTGGAACTGTGTCCGGTTGTGCACCAAAGACTGAAGCACCTGTAGAAGCGCCGGCAAATACTCCTGCAGAGGAGCCTGCAGCTGAGTCTGAACCTGTCGTTGAGGAAAGCATAATCCTCGCAACGACTACAAGTACACAAGACTCAGGACTTCTCGACTTTCTGCTCCCAATCTTCACCGAGGAGACCGGGATCGAAGTTAAGACAATTGCTGTTGGAACCGGAAACGCTCTGCAAATGGGAAGAGATGGCGAGGCTGACGTTCTTTTGGTCCACGCCAAGGCAGACGAGCTGAAGCTGGTTGAGGAAGGCCATGGTACAGTAAGGAATGACGTAATGTACAATGATTTTGTACTAGTGGGACCAGCTGATGGCGAAATTATCTATGGTAATGATATCGATGCAGCACTTGCAGCAATCAATGAAAAGGGACTCCAATTTGTATCGAGAGGAGATGACTCAGGAACTCACAAGAAGGAGCTGGGACTCTGGAAGGCACTTTCTATTGAGCCTGCTGGCGAGTGGTATATCGAAGCCGGTGCAGGTATGGGGGATGTCCTTAAGATAGCTGACGAAAGACAAGGATATACCCTGACCGACAGAGCGACCTACCTTGCACTTAAGGATACACTTCAACTGGAGGTCGTTGTCGAGGGAGATGAAGATCTTTTCAATCAGTATGGAATAATACCTGTCAATCCAAACAAGGGAGATATGATCAATGAGTCTGGAGCATTGAAGTTTATGGACTGGCTGATTTCAGAAGAAGGACAGGAGCTTATATCGCAATTTGGGGTCGAGGAATATGGCGAGCCTTTGTTTATACCAAACTATGGCAAATAGTTTCATATAAGCTTTATCAAGTAATTATACCAACAAAGGAGGTGAGGGATCATGGATTATATAGCACAGGGATTTGGAGAGGCAATAAGGCTTCTGTCTGGATTTGATAGCGAGGTGTATAGAATAATCATTCTGTCGCTTCTGGTATCCACAAGTGCTACCGTGGTCGCCTCCCTTATCTTTGTTCCTCTGGGGGTTTATCTTGGCATAAAGCCATTTAGAGGCAAAAGAATATTTTCAAGAACTGTATATACCTTCATGAGCATCCCCTCAGTGATCGTAGGTCTCGTGGTAGCACTGCTTCTGGCAAGAAGAGGGCCATTCGGATATTTAAGGCTTCTTTACACCCCTGCAGCGATGATAATCGCTCAGACGATACTTGTAATACCGCTTATACTTGGGCTTACATACAACCTATCCAAAAACAGAGGGATCCCTCTGGAGAAAGTTTCGAGGACCCTTGGAGGAAACAGACTCGATTCAGTGATACTGATTATTAGAGAATTAAAAATAGACATTCTCGTGAATGTTGCTACTGCATTTTCAAGAGCCATATCTGAAGTAGGGGCAGTAATGATAGTGGGCGGCAATATCAAGGGACAGACCCGGGTGATGACGACCGCAATATCAATGATGAACTCCATGGGAGATTATCCAATGGCAATTGCTCTTGGGATTATCCTGCTTGTGGTTTCCTTTGGGATCCACAGCCTGATTTACTCATATAGTCAGGAGGAAGAATAATGGAGATCAAGCTGATTGGAACTAGAAAAAAATACCGAAATTCGATGGTTTTAGATATAGATGAACTAACCGTCCCTCGCGGGATGATTACAGGGGTAACCGGCTCCAACGGGGCTGGAAAAACGACACTCCTGCATATAATTGCTGGACTTGACGACAGCTTCGAAGGGGAGGTAACCTATGACGGACTCCCTATAAGCAACCATATAAGAGAGTCGATGACACTCGTATTCCAAAAACCATATCTTTTTAGGAGGACGGTCTACGACAATATTGCCTATCCTCTGCAAATTCGCGCTAAGAGCAAGGAAAAAATAGATAAAGAAGTATTATGGGCAGCTGAAAGTCTTGGAATAGAGGAGCTGTTAAAAAAGAAAGGGCATCAACTCTCAGGTGGCGAGGCACAAAAGGTGGCTATGGCAAGAGCACTTTCCATAAGGCCCAGTCTTTTACTCCTGGATGAGCCAACCTCAAACTTGGACCCTGACTCAACCTTGAGGATGGAAGGGGCTATTAGAAGATACAACCATGAAACCGGTGCAACTATAGTTATTATAACCCACAATATGGAGCAGGCTGAAAGACTATGCCACAACCAAATCAAACTTGAATTGGGAAGGATGATATAAATGGAGTTCTTTAAGGTATCTTCAGTCGAAGACGCAAGAAAACTGGTTCTGGATGAATTCTCCGGATATACTCTCCAGAGTGAGGAATTGGAGCTGGAGAAGACCACAGGCAGGACTTTGTCCGAGGATGTGGTATCCGAAGAGGATGTGCCTGGATTTGACAGGTCAACGGTGGACGGTTATGCAATAGTAGCCGAGGACAGCCATGGTGCAACAGACTCTATCCCATCGCTTCTTATGATAAAGGGGGAGGTAAGGATGGGCGAGGAAGCTGCACTAACTATAAAAAGCGGTGAAACCGTTTATGTGCCAACAGGAGGGATGATCCCTAAAGGTGCAACGGCAATGGTGATGATAGAAAATACCGAAAAAATGGACGACAATACACTCCTTATCTACAAGCCCGTATCTGTAGGAGAGAATATTCTGTTTAAGGGAGAGGACGTCAGGGTCGGTCAGACGGTCCTTAGAAAGGGTTACAGGCTGACGCCTCAAGGTATAGGGGTGCTTGCAAGCCTCGGAATAACTAAGGCGAAGGTATATAAAAAGCCCAGGGTCCATATAATTTCAACAGGTGATGAGATAATCGAAATCAGGGATAAGCTAGATATTGGAAAGATAAGAGACATAAACTCCTATTCGATTGGTTCCCTGGTGGAGAGTCTTGGCGGAGAGATATCCGGGAGGGTTATAATCGGAGATGATTACGATCAGCTGCTTAAAGGAGTATTGGAAGGATTAGAAAAATGTGACATCCTTATACTTTCAGGAGGCAGCTCGGTTGGGACGAGAGATTATACGTACCAGGTAATAGAAGCTCTTGGCGGTAAAGGAGTACTTATACACGGACTTGCGATCAAACCTGGTAAGCCTACTATAGTTGGGGATGGAAGGGGTAAGCTGGTCGTTGGATTACCCGGCCATCCTGTTTCCTCCATAGTTGTCTTCAAGGCTATTGTTGAGCCATTTATAAGGAGTCTGATGAATAGGGAGGATATTCTCCCACAGGTTAGGGCTTTGGTGACACAAAACTTCCCATCCTCTCCAGGCAAGGAAACCTATCACATGGTACGCCTGGATAAGGAAGATGGAGAGTATCTGGCAATTCCAAGCTTTGGAAAGTCAGGCATGATAACCCTGCTTTCAGGCTCCCAGGGTTATATAGTGATCAAGGAGCACGAGGAGGGAGTCAATAAGGGCGAGCTAAGGGATGTATTCCTTATTTAGGAGGAGTTAAAATGGAAAGAACTACCTATATCGATAATGTGGATGTTGACGAGGCAAGGTCGAGATATCTGGACAGGCTTAAAATCTCAGGGAAGAGAGATATGGTTCCCACCTCAGAAGCGCTTGGAAGAGTGACCTTTGAGGCCGTATATGCATTGGTTTCGTCGCCTGGCTACAATGCGGCTGCCATGGATGGAATAGCCGTGGAGTCCAAGAAAACCGTAGGAGCAATAGAAAGCAGACCCATGACTCTTATTGAGGGTGAGGACTTCATCTATATCAACACTGGGAATCCAATTAAGGAACCCTATGATTCTGTGATAATGATCGAGGAGGTCCTTGAGAAAGGAAATGGAAGGGTTGAGATCCTTCAGCCCTCATACCCTTATCAGCATGTAAGACAGATTGGAGAGGACATCGTTGCAACAGAGATGATATTGCCGTCAAGGCATAAAATAAGACCTATGGATCTGGGAGCCTTGCTTTCAGGAGGCATAGCACAGGTGCCTGTATATGCTAAGCCGAGGGTGGGGATAATACCGACAGGTTCCGAGATCGTTGAGGAGATTTCTCAGGTGAGGGAAGGAACGATAATCGACTCAAATTCCTACGTATTCAAGGGCTTGGTAGAAAGCCTTGGAGGCATTGGAAATAGATACTCTCCAATGGAGGATGATTATGAGAAGCTAAAAAGGCTTATCCTTCTGGCGGTTGACGAGAATGATGTGGTATTGATAAATGCCGGTTCCTCTGCAGGGACGAAGGATTACACGGTCAACCTAATTAGAGAGCTTGGAGAAGTAGTTGTCCATGGCGTTGCAATGAAGCCGGGAAAGCCTACAATACTAGGAGTAATAAATGAAAAGCCGGTAATAGGAATACCGGGATATCCTGTCTCCGCCTTCATGGTTTTCGACATTTTCGCCAAACCAGTGATCCTAAAGTATCTGGGGGATCGGGGGGAGATATATGAGACTGTTAAGGCAACTATATCAAGGCGTCTGGTTTCATCGCTAAAAAACAAGGAAGTCATAAGAGTAAGCCTTGGACAGGTAGGGGACAGACTTATCGCAACACCACTTTCTGGTGGAGCGGGGGTAAGTATGAGCCTTGTAAAGGCTGATGGTCTTGGCATAATCCCAAGAAACGTTGAGGGATACGAAGCAGGAGACCAAATAGAGGTCGAGCTGCTCAAGCCTTTATCACAAATAAGAGACACCCTCGTATCGATCGGCAGTCATGACCTTGTAATGGACATTATAGGAGATATGATGAAGCTTTCATCCTCCCACGTCGGGAGTATGGGAGGGATTATGAGTCTTAGAAGAAACGAATGCCACCTTGCTCCCATACACCTGCTGGATATGGATACGGGAGAATACAATATAAGCTACATTAAAAAATATTTCCCGGGTAGAAAAATGGTTCTGATCAAGGGGATACAAAGGCTGCAAGGCTTTATTGTCAAAAAGGGCAACCCTAAGAAAATAGAAGGTACAGATGACCTCGTAAGAGAAGATGTAGTATTCGCCAACAGGCAAAGAGGGGCAGGAACAAGAGTGCTCCTCGATTACAGGCTGCAGCTCTCAGGTATACAGCCTGGGGATATCAGGGGATATCAAAGAGAGCTCTCAACTCATATGGCCGTGGCTTCTGCTGTTTTGACGGGATCCGCCGATACGGGACTTGGCGTGCTTTCAGCAGCTAACGCAATGGGCTTGGACTTTGTGCCTCTGGCAGATGAAGACTATGACTTCCTTATTGACGGGGAATCCCTGGAAATGGATTTGGTAATTGAGTTCATAAGGATTATCAAGTCCGAGGAATTTAAAAACAGGATAACTGAAATGGGAGGCTATGGGTTCAATAGAACTGGTGAAATAATTTGGATAGATTGAGGGTGATTATATGAAGGACAGCTTTGGAAGAGAAATCAATTATCTAAGGATATCACTTACCGACAGATGCAATCTTAGATGTGAATACTGCATGCCCAAGGATGGGATCAAAAATAAGGTTACACATGACGGGATGCTCTCTCTGGAGGAGCTCTATCAGGTTACAGAAGCTTTTGTAAATTTGGGGATATCAAAGATAAGGTTTACAGGAGGGGAACCTCTGGTCAGGTATGGGGCAGTCGATCTCATGGGTAAGGTAGGCGAGCTGGATGGGGTTAGAGAGGTCACTCTTACTACAAATGGAATCCTGCTTGACCAGTATGCCGAGGAGTTGGTGAAGGCTGGAGTGAATAGGATCAACATCAGTCTCGATACTCTTGATGAGGAGAAATACAGCCTGATCACAAGAGGCGGTAATCTTCACAGGGTACTTGCAGGGATAAGAAGGGTCAAGGAGCTTGGAATGAAGCCAATAAAGCTAAATACAGTCCTCATTGGCGGCTTTAATGACGATGAGATCTGTGATTTTGTGGAGCTGACCAGGGATGGCTCTATAGATGTCAGATTCATCGAGCTTATGCCAATAGGTGAGGCTGCATCCTTCGCCAAGTCCAAGTTTATACCCAATTCAACTGTTCTGGAGAAAGTTCCTGGACTGGTTCCGATAGACAGGGAGGATCCATCTTCACCGGCAACGTACTACAGACTTAAAGATGCCGAGGGTAAGGTTGGACTTATAAACCCTATATCCTGCAAGTTCTGTGCTAACTGCAACAGAGTAAGGCTCACCGCAACAGGGAAGCTCAAGCTGTGCCTTCATTCAGATAGAGAGATCGACCTTAGGAGGATAATACGCGAAGGAGGAGACCTTGAGCAAACTATAGAAAATGCCATCCTCACTAAGGATGAGGAGCACCACCTTGAGAACCAGGAATATATCAAGCGAAGCATGAACTCGATAGGAGGTTGAGATATGGAGCTTACTCATTTCAATGAAGAAGGCAGAGCAAGGATGGTTGAGGTAGGAGAAAAGGACGACACAAAAAGGACTGCAGTGGCCTCCGGCAGGATCAGGATGAATGAAAATACCCTTCAAAGGATAAAGGACGGCCAGATCAAGAAAGGCGATGTACTTGGAGTAGCTCAGGTGGCAGGAATAATGGCTGCCAAGAAAACGGGCGATCTGATTCCTATGTGCCATAACATCTTTCTTACAGGAGTAGACATAAGCTTCTCTCTTGGTGACAGTTGGGTGGATATAACTGCCGAAGCAAGAACCGTAGGAAAAACAGGTGTAGAGATGGAAGCACTTACAGCAGCTTCTGTAGCTGCACTTACCATTTATGATATGTGCAAGGCTATCGATAAGGATATGATAATTGAGGACATAAAGCTAATGAAAAAAACTGGAGGGAAATCTGGAGAATATATGCGAACAGAAAAGGGGAAGGTAGTTTCAGTAAATATCTCTGATACAAAGGGAGTTGTAAAGGAGCCTGTTGAAAAGGGGAGCTTCATAAAAAATCATGGACTCGAAAACGATGCTCATGCCGGAGACTGGCACAGGCAGGTCAGCCTTCTCGGCGTTGAAAGCTTCAACAAAATGAGGGATATGGGAATGGATGACCTGAAATATGGTGATTTTGCAGAGAATCTTACAACGGAGGGAATAATCCTCTACGAGCTTCCGATTGGAACAAAGCTTAAGATTGGAAACACTCTTCACGAGGTCACTCAAATAGGGAAGGAATGCCACAAGGGCTGTGCAATACAGGTAAAGGTAGGGAAATGCGTAATGCCTAAGGAGGGGATATTTACCAAGGTCCTTGAAGGGGGCATTATCAGGCCTGGAGATGAAATAGAAATAATATAGTTAAAAAGAAGAAATCCAGGACATTTTGTCCTGGATTTTCAGTAAGGAGGAGAATAATGAAAAGCTTAAGCATCTATATTATGCACTGACTTCTTCAAACTTTATATAATTCAGTTGCTTTGTATCCTTGATAATCTCATAGCCCACATAACCATTGTCAATAAGCTCCTTCTGCTTATCCAGGTTTGCCCACTTGGATACAACCAGATCCACAGGATTCAATGACCTCCTGTTCAGATCGCTGTGAAGGATAAATCTCCATAGACCTTCTTCGCCGTCCTCTTCGGAGCCATACTTCTTCTTAAGAGCCTTGATCTTTAAACCATTCATCATGACGTTGTAAAGGCTGTAGAAATTATAAGGCGAGACTGTACACATCAAGTGTCTGTACCCTTCGGCCTTTACCATTTTTGCCGCTGCATCGAGAGTAAGACTTTGCAAGCCATTACCTCTGTACTTTGGATCCACAACTGTAGTCTCAAGGTGAACCACCTTCTCCAGCTGGTCCTCCTTCATATTTATATCGTAGCCTAAATTTCTCTCTTCATTGCCTGGGAACGCGATATATCTGTAGGCCACCAGACGGTCTCTGCTGTTAAGCACTCCTATTATCCTTGCTCCCTTTTCCATATCGGCGAGCATATCATCATAAGAATCGATGTATAAGACCTCCTTGTTGGGGAGGTTGTCATAAACGAACTGTTGGAGTTCAATTACCTCGTTTAGCCTATTTTTCCCAAGAAGCTTCATCTTGTACTCCTCGAGCTCCATATTTCCATGTTTATTCTTAATTAGATTTCCCTTACCAAGTACCATCTGTTGTCCTCCTTTCTTAAACAATCAACAACCTCCAACTTAATATAAGGTTGTAGGTTTATTATATATGCATTTTAAAATTTTGTCAATAATATTTTTCCAAAGATCAAAGCCACCAGGGACGGTCCTTTTTGGCAGGAATTGTTTATTATTTTAGAAAACGCCAGCCAAAAAGGACCGTCCCTGGTGGTTTTTTGTTGCTCTGAAAATGGGTATAAAATGTACCGGAGGTGTATCAAATGCACAAAAAGTATACTAAACCATCTAAGGAAGAAATAAGGAATAAACTATCGGAGCTGTCTTACCTGGTTACACAGGAAAGCTACACTGAAAGGCCTCACACTCACGAGTATGACCAATTATTTGAAGAAGGGATCTATGTGGATATAGTATCAGGGGAGCCATTGTTTTCCTCAAAGGATAAATTTGATGCAGGATGCGGCTGGCCAAGCTTCTCTAAGCCTCTGGAAAGTGAACATCTCGTCGAGAAAAAGGACTTCACCCACTTTATGGTAAGAACTGAGGTAAGGAGCAGGGACGCTGACTCTCATCTCGGACATGTGTTCAACGACGGACCGAGGAATATGGGGGGATTGAGATATTGCATAAACGGTGCATCTCTAAGGTTTATCCCAAAGGCTGACATGGAGAAGGAAGGCTATGAAGAATACTTGTTGCTGTTTGAATAACAAAAGGGATCGGATGTTTCTCCGATCCCTAATCATAAAACTATCTAATTAGAACATCTTTGTGCTCCAACCCTCGCAGTTCCATACCTCCGTTGCAACTTCCCTGTAGAACTCAGGCTCGTGGGATATCAAAAGGATCCCGCCTTTATATGCCTTAAGGGCTCTCATCAGCTCTTCCTTTGCATCCACATCAAGGTGGTTTGTTGGCTCATCCAGAAGCAGGATATTGGTAGGTCTGTTCATGATCTTGCAAAGTCTTACCTTGGCCTGCTCTCCTCCGCTAAGGACCATTACCTTGGATTCAATGTGCTTCGTCGTAAGTCCGCACTTTGCCAAAGCGCTTCTTACCTCATATTGTGTCCAGCCGGGAAATTCCTGCCAAATCTCCTCAATACAGGTGTTGTTCCCAGGGACCATTTCTTGCTGGAAATAGCCTATCTCCAGATTGTCCCCAAGGATTGCCTCTCCTGAATACGCAGGTATAAGCCCAAGTATCGATTTTAAGAGTGTCGTCTTTCCCAATCCATTTGCCCCGGTTAGAGCAATTTTTTGCCCTCTCTCAAGTATTAGATCCAGGGGCTTGGTCAAAGGCTCACCATAACCGATTACAAGCTCCCTGGTCTGAAAGATCAGCTTATTGGCAGTTCTTCCCTCCTTGAAGCTGAACTGTGGCTTTGGCTTCTCCCTTGCGAGCTCAATTATCTCCATCTTATCCAGCTTCTTCTGTCTCGACATAGCCATATTCCTTGTCGCAACGCTGGCCTTGTTCCTTCTCACGAAGTCCTCAAGATCAGCGATCTCCTGCTGCTGTCTGTTATAGGCTGCCTCAAGCTGAGCTTTTTTCGCTTCATAAAGCCGCTGGAAATCATCGTAATTTCCCACATATCTGTTAAGCTCCTTGTCTTCAACATGATACACGAGATTTATTACACTGTTTAGAAATGGAATATCGTGAGATATAAGGATAAAGGCGTTTTCGTATTCCTGAAGATATCTTCTAAGCCAGACTATATGCTGCTCGTCAAGATAATTCGTAGGCTCATCCAGCATCAGTATATCGGGCTTTTCAAGGAGCAGCTTAGTTAGGAGAACCTTAGTTCGCTGACCTCCGCTTAGATCAGTTACCTCCCTTTCCAGTCCTATATCATCCAGCCCTAATCCCTTGGAGATTTCCTCGATCTTTGCATCGATTATATAAAAGTCATTGTGATCCAGTATATCCTGGATGGTACCAACATCCTCAAGCATTGTCTGGAGTTCATCTTCATCCACTTCGCCCATTTTCATATACATATCCTGCATCTCAGCCTCAAGGTCGAACAGATACTGGAAAGCAGTTCTTAGAACATCCCTGATGGTCATTCCCTTCTCAAGGACCGAGTGTTGGTCAAGATATCCTACCCTGACTCTTTTGGACCATTCGATTTGCCCTTCGTCCGGCTCAAGCTTACCGGTTATGATATTCATAAATGATGATTTGCCTTCCCCGTTTGCCCCTATAAGCCCTACGTGCTCTCCCTTCAGAAGTCTGAAGTTGACATTTTTCAATATTTCACGGTCTCCAAAACCATGAGATAGATTTGTTACGGTTAAAATACTCATCGATAGCTCCTTTCGATTAATCCTCAAAAGATTATACAAAAAAAGGTGCCCCAAGTCCACAACATTTACAGCATGATGTGACTTGAGTGTTTGAAGGAGACAGCAATATGGATATATATTGAGATAGTACTAAACGAGGAGGAATATACATATGGACGAAAAGACATTGGAAAAACTTTTGAAGGATCAACAGGACGAGATAACCGCTCATCACATATACAAGAAACTTGCAGAGGCCGTTAAGGACGAAGCTAACCGGAGGATAGTCCTTCAGGTGGCTGACGATGAGCTTTCTCACTATAAAAGACTTCGACAGGTTACCGGAAAGGAATTAAAGCCAGAAAAATTAAAGGTTATTTTATCCAATTGGATGATAAGGATATTTGGCTTGACCTTTGGCATCAAGTTTCTGGAGCAGAGCGAAGGAAAGGCTGTTAAAAGCTATAGAGAGATTGATGAGAGCCTGACATTCATGGATAAAATAATCGAGGACGAGGAGAGGCACGAGGAAGAGCTTATAGCAATGATCGATGAGGAAAAATTGAACTACATAGGCTCTGTAGTGCTTGGGTTAAACGATGCACTTGTTGAGCTTACTGGAGCCCTTGCCGGATACACCTTTGCATTTCAGAATACCAGGCTAATCGCACTGACCGGACTAATAACAGGAATAAGCGCATCACTTTCAATGGCTGCCAGTGAATACCTTTCCACAAGACAGGAAGGCGGGGATGATGCCCTTAAATCTGCCCTTTATACCGGCTCAGCATACGTGTTTACCGTAATATTTCTGATATTGCCATTTCTCCTGATACAAAATCCATTTATTAGTCTGGTGGCTTCGCTGGTTGTAGCTGTGCTAATAATATTCATATTCAACTACTATATATCAGTTGCCAAGGACTATGACTTTAAGAGAAGATTCGGAGAGATGGCTGCCATATCCCTTGGAGTGGCCGGGATATCATTTTTGATCGGAGTACTGGTCAAGCAATTCATCGGAATCGAGGTATAACAGATAGATTTTACATGTAAAGTGCCTCTATTTCCTGAATCCGCAATATTTCCCTTGCAATTTTGGGAATTGAAGGATATACTCTAAAGGTTAACGATAAGGAGGAATTTTGTTTTAATGGAAAATTTGAGATTTGAAGAAATGCAATTGTCAGAGGGCGTAAAGAAGGGAATCAAAGCTATGGGCTTTGAGGAAGCATCTCCGATACAGACCCAGGCCATACCTGTGCTTCTTGATGGCAGGGATATAATCGGACAGGCACAGACCGGTACCGGTAAAACAGCGGCCTTTGGGATACCCTTGCTTGAAATGTGCGACCCCCACGACAAGACTCTGCAGGCGCTGATTCTGTGTCCTACCAGGGAGCTGTCCATCCAGGTTGCTGAGGAGATAGGCAAGCTTGGGAAGTATATGAGGGGATTGAACATCCTCCCGGTTTACGGAGGGCAGCCAATAGACAGACAAATAAGAGCCCTCAAAAGCGGTGTCCAGATAGTCGTTGGAACACCGGGAAGGGTAATAGACCATATAAATCGAAGGACGTTGAAGCCCGGAACTGTTAAGTTCATGGTGCTTGATGAGGCTGACGAAATGTTCGACATGGGCTTTAGAGATGATATTGAGCTGGTAATGAACACTCTGCCAACAGAGAGACAGACCATATTCTTCTCAGCCACTATGCCGGATGAAATCAGAAGGTTTGCGGCTAAATATCAGTCCGATCCGGAATTCATAAAGGTTGTGCACAAGGAGCTGACCGTTCCAAAGGTCGAGCAGGCCTATTTTGAGCTTAAGTCCCATATGAAGACTGAGATCCTGAGCAGGCTGGTGGATATCTATAATCCTAAGCTCACCATAGTATTCTGTAATACAAAGAAGAAGGTGGACGAGCTTACAGCGGAGCTTCAGGGAAGAGGCTACTTTGCAGACGGTCTCCATGGTGATTTGAAGCAGAGCCAGAGAGACACCGTAATGGGCAAGTTCAGAAAGGGCACCATCGATATCCTTATCGCAACTGATGTTGCAGCAAGAGGACTTGACGTTGATGACGTAGATATGGTAATAAACTATGATATGCCTCAGGACGAGGAATATTATGTACACAGGATCGGCCGAACTGCAAGAGCTGGAAGGTCTGGG
Organism: Gudongella oleilytica; assembly: GCF_004101785.1. Lineage (NCBI taxonomy): Bacteria > Bacillati > Bacillota > Tissierellia > Tissierellales > Tissierellaceae > Gudongella > Gudongella oleilytica. The sequence goes on along the minus strand of NZ_CP035130.1, from coordinate 2,249,374 downwards.
AAAGCATTTAGCTTTGTAGCTGGCAGAGAAATCTACAAGCTAAAGGATGTGCAGAAGTATACCAAGACAACAATTGAGAGAAGAGATCTGCCAACTCTTAAGGACATTCAGGCACAGTATACCGAGAGCATAACTCAGAAAATCAGGGAGAGTCTTGATTCTGCTGATCTCTCAAAATACTCAGGAATAATAGATACGCTGCTTCAGGAGGAATACAACTCCTTTGATGTGGCAAGTGCTCTATTGAAGATGTATGTTGAAGAAAACAAGCTGTTTGAAGGACATGAAGAGCTTGAGATGGTCGATACTGGCAAGAAGATGAGAACATCTGATTCCAGAGATGGGAGAGACACAGGGAATAGACAGAAATATTCAGGTAATACCACAAGACTCCACGTCAACCTTGGCAAGGAGCAGGGCTTCAGCCCAAGACACCTCCTTTCGGCAATATTTCAGGAGACGGGATTGTCCAAGAAGCTGATCGGAAATATAGATGTTTATGATAAGTTTACCTTTATGGAAGTGGACAGTGGTTATGCAGATGTTGTTATCGCTGGGCTTAATGGCAAGAAGATAAAGGGCCTTAAGGTCAGAGTCGAAAGAGCGAGCGAAAAAAAGAAGAGAAAATAGCAACCAACGGAGCTAATGATGGCTCCGTTTTCTTATTATTGTCCCTCTCAGGCCATTTTCCTCTCCCATTGAAATCCGCTTCAGATTAGGCAGGTGCTTAAGCACACTTTGGATTGTCATCCCCAGGGTCATTATGTCGATTCCTCTAAACACTCGTCCAAAAATATATGCAAACTGAAGGCAGCCGATAAGGTATCCAATAGCAGCCATTAAAAGATAGCTCATATATATCCCATCCTTTCTAAAATATTATAGCACAGCAATTGGAAGCACTTAAGATTGGCTATTGCGAAACAAATTGGGAGATGGAAAAAAATTAAGCAAAATTCAAATTGATTTATAAATTTTGACCCAGGTCAAAGTAATATATAAAACCAGATGCTACAGTATAATCAATAGAAAAACAAGGAGGAGATAAAAATGATAAAGAAAACATATCAATTGGAAACACTAACATGTCCATCATGTACTATGAAGCTGGGGGGGATGCTCAAACAAACAGAGGGAGTGGAGGAGTACGAGGTATTTTTCAATACCTCAAAGATCAAGCTGACCTATGATGAAAGTATCGTTGATTCAGAGACAATAAAGAATAAAATTGCCAGATTGGGTTTCGAGGTATTGAAGGAAAAATAGGGGTGTGAGGGATATGCCAAAGCTAAATAAAAAGAATAAGGTCATCCTGGCAGCTGTTCTTGTCTCTGTATCTTTTCTTCTTAAGGAGCTAATGGGCTACGATCCTCTGACTATAGTATTTATGCTCGCAACAACAGCTGTTGCAGGGATACCGATATTCAAGAAAGCCTTTGAGGCACTTAAGTATAGAATCGTCGGGATAGATGCCCTGGTTACCATCGCAGTTACCGGAGCGCTTTTTATTGGGGAATACTGGGAAGCCGCAGCTGTTACCTTCCTGTTTATGTTTGGAGATTATCTTGAGTCAAGAACCATAGAAAAGACCAGATCATCAATAAAAGCACTTCTGGATCTTGCACCTGACACAGCCAGAGTTATTCGTGACGGGACAGAGATTGAGCTTGACCCCGAGGATGTTATAGAAGGAGACATAGTAATAGTAAAGCCTGGAGAAAAAATCTCAGTAGACGGTACAATAGTCGAGGGGAATGCTTATGTCAATCAGGCCGCAATCACAGGGGAATCCCTGCCATTAAACAAGGAAGTGGAGGATGGAGTATTTTCGGGGACCATAGTGGAGTCAGGATATCTGAAAATAAGAGCTGACAAAATTGGAGACGACACAACTTTTGCCAGGATATTGGAAATGGTTGAGGAAGCTCAGGATAAAAAAGCCAAGACCCAGAAGTTTCTGGAGAGATTCTCAAGATATTATACTCCAGGGATCATAGTCCTTGCAGCTGCATTATACTTTTTTACCAGAGATTTGGTGCTTTCGCTTACGCTTCTTGTAATTGCCTGTCCGGGAGCACTGGTGATTTCCACTCCGGTCTCCATAGTTGCAGGTATTGGAAATGGCGCAAAGCACGGAGTACTTGTAAAGGGCGGAGAAATAATGGAAAAGCTTGGAACAATAAAGGTCATTGCCTTTGACAAGACCGGAACCCTGACAATTGGGAAGCCTACTGTAACTGAAGTGGCAGCATTTGGAATAGAGAAGAATGAGCTTTTGAGGATAGCGGCTATTGGGGAGGGCTATTCTGAGCATCCCCTGGGCAGAGCAATAATCAACTATGCAAGTGAGCAGCTGGGGTCAATAGAAGGACACCCGGAAGAAGCCGAAATGGTTACCGGACAGGGGATAAGGGCTAAAATAGAGCGCCAGGTTTACCTGCTTGGCAATAGAAAGCTATTCAATGAGAATGGTTATGATCTTGAAAAGTACGAGGAGATCCTCCGATCCGAGGAGGATAAGGGACAGACTGCAGTTATAGTTGGGGCAGAGGGGAATGTATTGGGTATCATAGCCATAGCTGATGTAGTTCGTGAGGATGCAAAGAAGCTTATAAAGAATCTTAAGGAACAAGGCATTAGTAAAGTGGTAATGCTTACCGGAGACAACGAAAGAGCAGCAAAAGCAATCGCCAAGGAATTGGAGCTGGACGGATACTATGCTGAGCTTCTTCCTCAGGATAAGGTGAGGGTATTGATGGAGCTTCAGGAGAAATATGGTCCCGCAGGGATGGTGGGTGACGGAGTCAACGATGCTCCCGCCCTTGCATCTGCAGAGCTTGGGATCGCAGTCGGAGGTGCCGGGAAGGATGTCGCAATGGAGACTGCCGATGTAATTCTGATGAGCGAGGAGATAAGAAAGCTTTCCCACGCTATCGGACTGAGCAGGGCAACGGTTAGAAATATGAAGCAAAACATATACTTTGCCATAGCAGTAGCAGCATTACTCTTAATGGGTGTTTTGGTAAAGACTGTGAACCTATCCTTAGGGATGCTTGTTCATGAAATGAGTGTTCTTCTGGTTATAATAAATGCAGTGAGGCTTCTGGGCTTTGGAGATAAGGGAAGCAGCAGGAAGAAGGTACTTCAGACAGGAGAATGATCATGAAATGTAATTGCGGTGATAGAGGACAAAACTGTATAGAAATGGTTCCAATATTCAGCAATCTGACAAAAGATGAGATGTTGGAGATCGCAATGATAACCTCAGAGAAAGAGTTGGACAAAGGCGACACCATCTACTCAGCTGGATTTCTTACTGACAGCCTCTACGTAATCCACAAGGGAAGGGTAAAGATAGTGAGACTCAATGAATCAGGCAAGGAGCAGATAATAAGAGTGCTTGGTCCAGGGCAATTCATCGGTGAACTTGCTATCTTCAACCGCGAGCCCGCATCAGACAGCGCCATAGCTATTGAGAAGACCATAATGTGTAAGATAGACGGTCAGGACATCAAATCTCTCATGGCAAGATTTCCTTCGATAGCCTTCAAAATATTGGAGGAGTTAAGCCAAAGGCTCCAGAAAGCTGAAGCTCTTGTGGAAGACATAAGCCTTTCATCGGTTGAAAAACGTGTTGCCAAGAGTATCCTGCAAATGGATACAGAGGATATTGTAAAGCTTCAGATGAGCAAGGGAGATTGGGCATCTCACCTTGGAATGAGCCAGGAGACTCTTTCACGAAAGTTGACAGCCTTTCAGGATCAGGGCTTGATAGAGCTGGTTGGACATAGAGGGATAAGGATCATAAACCGGGAAGGTCTTGAGGATATCCAGTAAAGCAAAACAAAAAGCCCCTTAAGGGCTTTGATGTCCACTAACCTAGATATTTATCCTCAAGAGACTTCAAGCTGGAGAGAGAATGATTCTGGATACCATCATCCAGAGCCTTTTTTTCAACTATTTCGCAGTCTGCATCGACCTTTTGCTTGGTTTCATGGCTAAGCATATTCTGGGCGAATTTGTATAGGGCAGTATTCTCTTTCTCTATATGTCTGTCAAGTAGGTCAGTATAGGCTATGGCATTGGCAATAATATCGAGCCTTGCCCGATCTTCTCCAGCCCTAAATGCCTCAACTCCCTTGAGAAGATTTGCTATAAACAACCTGCCCTGGTCGTGCTCAATGTACATCCCGGTTATAGCACCTGATTTGGCAAGCTTCTGGATCTCGGAGTTCATCGCTTCAAACAGTATGTCCTCTTCTTTTCCGTGGTGGAGCTTATCAGCATAATTTTTTATAAAATCCGTGACTGGGCCAAAGTCCTCAAGACTGAAGTCTCCATTAGTAAGGACCCTGTAAGAGATTTCTCTGACAACCTTTAGCATTCTTCGTATATTTTCGTGCTCATTAACCATAATATCAATTGATTTCATATCGACACCCCACATATGTTTGATCGTATTGATGTTACCCAATATGTAATGTGTATAACAATAGAGTAATAAAAAAGAGGAGGTTTTGTTATGAGTTTTAAAATGACAGACAAGGTCACCTGGGTAGGCAAAATCGACTGGGAACTGAGACGTTTCCATGGAGACGAGTACTCAACAGATAAGGGTACCTCCTATAACTCCTATCTTATCAGAGACAAGAAGACAGTACTTATCGACACAGTTTGGGAGCCTTATGCTCATGAATTCATCGCAAATTTGAAAAGAGAGATCGACCTGAAGGAAATCGACTACATCATAGCTCAGCACGGTGAAAGCGACCACAGCGGCGCTCTCCCCCTATTGCTTAAGGAGATCCCAGGGACGCCTGTTTACTGTACGAAGAACGGAAGAAAGATACTCGAAGGCCACTACCACGAGGACTGGAACTTTGTAGAGGTTAAAACAGGGGATACGCTTGAAATCGGAGATTCAACCTTAACCTTTGTGGAAGCAAGGATGCTTCACTGGCCTGACAGCATGATGACTTATATGAGCGGGGACAATATCCTTTTCTCCAACGACGCCTTCGGCCAGCACTACGCATCTGAGTTTATGTATAACGACAAGGTGGATCAGTGCGAGCTTTATGTTGAAGCCCTTAAATACTATGCAAACATACTGACTCCATTCAGCAAGCTTGTCACCATGAAGATAAATGAGGTATTGAGCTTCAACCTTCCACTTAGCATGATCGCAACGTCACACGGTATAATATGGAGGGATGATCCTGCACAGATAGTCCATAAGTATCTTGAATGGGCAAATGATTATCAGGAAAACCAGATATCCTTGGTGTATGACTCTATGTGGCATGGTACCAGACGTATGGCAGAGGCTATTGCAGAGGGCATCCGCGAGGAGGATCCCGAGGTTACGGTCAAACTGTTCAACGCTGCAATAACTGACAAGAACGATATCATAGCTGAGATATTCAAATCAAAGGGAGTTCTTTTCGGATCATCAACTGTGAACAAGAGTATCCAGCATGCTGTAGGCGGGATATTGGATATGATCAGGGGTCTTGACTTCAAGAACAAAAAGGCATCCAGCTTCGGCTCTTACGGTTGGAGCGGTGAGTCAGTCCAGATACTATCTGACAGACTTGAAGCTTCGGGCTTCGAGATAGTCCAGCCGGGAATCAAGGCTCTTTGGAATCCGGACCAATCGGCAAAAGCAGAGTGTTTCGAATTCGGCAAGAGCTTTGCAAAGAGCTTCAAATAAATATTCCAAAGACGGGATCTGATCCCGTCTTTTTAGTGTAGAAAATGATTTATTGGGGTAATATGTCCTCATAGTGAAAAGAGAGGGCTTGGTAATATGAAGATCGTAGTAGCTCCCTGCGGAATCCGGGAAAGGATGACGCCAAAGGAAATGGCAGATCATATAGAAAAGGGAATAAGAAGGGCAGCTCCTGAAGCAGAGATCAAATTATACCCTCTTCTTAAAGGTGATGATCCGCTTGAACAGTTGACAGCCTTTGGAGGAACACTAATCGAAGCGGATGCTTCAGATCCATTGGGCAGATCTATCAAGGCAAGCTATGGAGTCTTTCGTGACAAGTTTACCCTAATAGATCTGAAGCAAGCCTCAGGTCTTGGGAGACTTACCGAAGAGGAGAGAAATCCGCTTCTTACATCCACTTTCGGAACAGGACAGCTAATTTTAGATGCTCTTGATCGGGGTTTGAGAGAGTTCTTCATATTTACGAAGGGAACTGCAACGAATGATGGCGGGATTGGTATTCTTTCTGCCATCGGATACAGATTCTTTGGAAGTGATGGAGAATCGGTACCATTAAATGGCAAGGGTCTGTATGCCATAAGGTCCATCGATGAAAAATCCGCAGACGAAAGGCTTAAGGAGTGCAGTTTCACACTTGTTACAGACTATATAAACCTGTACTCCGGAGTACGGGGGATAGCTTATGGATATGGACCATTAAAGGGCGCAAGTCCACTTATGGTACAATCTCTTGACAGAGGGTTGAGAAACTATGCCATTGAGGTAGAAAAAGCTACCGGAGTCGATGTGGAAAAGATAAGAGGTACAGGAGCAGGAGGAGGAACCGGTGCCGGGCTTGTGGCATTTTTAAAAGCTGATATAATATCATTTGTGGAAGCATTCAGGATAATAACTGGAGCAGATGACGATATCAGGTCAGCAGACCTGGTCATAACCGGTGCCGGGAAGGCAGGGAGCCTGGATAAAATCCACAAGGGTATGATGGCAACTGCACAGATGAGTCAGAGAAACCATATACCCTTGGTTGGGCTATTTGGATATCTGGATGATAACTACAACGAACTATATACCAGAGGCTTCTCGGGGATCTATGCTTTGTACAACGATAAAAATCCCACGGATATACAATGGGATAAAGCAGGGATGCTGCTGGAAAGAATGTCTGAGGCTGTAGTACAGCTTACAATGGAATGAATGGAGAACAACGGGGATGGATGGGAAAAGATACACAAATCTTAGCTCAGAGCTAAGACGGGTATTTGGTGAGAAGGTGGGAAAGCTTGCTCTGGATGGAGGATTCACATGTCCGAACAGAGACGGCAGACTTGGAAACAGAGGCTGCATATATTGCGGCGAAAGAGGTGCAGGTGAGTTCACCCATAAAAAAATACCCATTTCAGAGCAGATAAGATTCCAGACCTTAGACAACTATAAAAAGTGGGGAGCAAGTAAGTACATTGCATACTTTCAGTCCTTCACAAATACCTATGCTCCTTTGGACAGGCTTAAGGAGCTATATGATGAAGCACTGGCGAATCCTGGGATAGTAGGTCTTGCTATAGCCACCAGACCTGACTGCCTGCCCGAGGATGTTCTCGACTATCTTGAGGAGCTCAATAGGCGAACGTACCTATGGGTCGAGCTTGGACTTCAGACAATCCATCAAGACACAGCAAGCTTGATACGCAGAAGGTATCCTCTTTCTGCTTATGATGAGGCAGTAGAAAAATTAAAGGAAAGAAAGCTTCGTACAGTCACACACCTTATACTTGGACTTCCAGGCGAAACCAGTGAGAAAATACTTGAATCGGTTGACCATGTTGCAAAAACCGGGACCTGGGGGATCAAGCTTCATTCACTGTATATCCAAAGAGATACCGATCTCTATGGATTATATAAGAAGGACCCTTTTCCTCTTATGGATAAGGAAGATTATGTCAAGCTGGCCTCAGAAGCCCTGACGAGACTTTCTGAAGATATGGTGGTCCACAGGATAACAGGAGATGGAGAAAAAAGTCTTTTATACAAGCCTGAGTGGAGTGCTGATAAGCTGGGGGTCATCTCCTCGATCGATAGGTATATGAAGGAAAATAATTTGAAGCAAGGGTGCCGATTTAAATTGTAATTATATTGTAAAGACTTTCTGCGTGGGAGGTCTTTTTTGGGGGGTATACTATAAGCGTAGGGCTTAACCTGATTAAGGGAGGTGCAGATATGAAAAAGAAGGCTTTGATTTTTCTTGTGTTTGTATTGGTATTGACAGTAGTTTTTGCAGGCTGCAAGAAGAAGGATGAACCGGTAGAGGAGCCAAACACACCACTGGTGCAGCAGCCAGTCGAGGAAGCTGAGGAAAACGAGAAGAAAGCGATAATGGATGGATTCAATGAGCTGATCAGCAAGGATCCACATGTGCTTGATATAAAGGAGTATATCCATGAAAATATTGCAAAGCTGGGTCCTTTAGAGGTCAGCACCATGGTGGATAATCTGGAAGCCGCCTTGAAAAAAGGCCTTGATGGCTTAAGGACAGAAATTGGTTCTATAGATAAGGATAATGAGCTGATCGAGTTAGTTGGCCAGGATCTGTTCCTCAAGGAAGCCATGATCGATGACATCAGGAACGCAGAGCTTAAGGAATTAGTAACCAAGGCTTATAATGGTCATTATAAGCTGATGTCAACTGAGGGAATGATAGAGCCTGTCATAGACTACATATCACTGCTGCAATACGGGGATAAGCTGACCGATGAGTGGAGGGAGTATATCGAGCTGATGGCTGAAGACTCAGACTCGCCGCCATATCTTGACGGTTCCTTGTTAATTAGCTTTGATGAGCTTGGTCAGAGGATTATAAATCTGGAAAGCTACATGAACAGGTACATTTCAGGTCCAAGACATGAGGAGCTTGTTGACATTTATGAAGAAAGACTTACGGCCTTCATGAAGGGACTGCCCAACTCTCCTCTTGCTGCATATGATAACAACATTATTTTTGAGAATATATACAAAGCCTATGAGTCTTTTGGAGCCAATGAAGGCTTAGTATCCACCGGTTTTGTTTACGACTATATGGCTGCCATAAGGGACAATGGGATGAAGGTGGACAGCAATATTTTGAGGCTGGCTGATGAGTATATAGAGGAAGCTGTAAGGATAATGAAGGAATTTAAGTAAATGCTCAATGAATCAAGAGCCGTCTCAGGTTTTCTGCAGGCGGCTTATTTATGGGATAATTTAAAAGTTGTCAGGTTTTTAATGCAATTTGAATGGGTAGATATAGGTGAATATGTTTAGCTATAAACATATTATACGAGGAGGGATATTATGAGTGAGTTGATTGACAATAGACGGAATCTGATGTCAGATGATGAAAGACAGGATAAGCTTAAAGAGGTGATCCAGGAGCTGCACGCCGGGAAGACTGTCGCAGAGGTCAAGGCAAAGTTTGCCGACGTGATAGCAGGGGTATCGCCTGTTGAAATATCAAGGCTGGAGGTACAGCTTGTAAAGGATGGGCTCCCTATTGAGGAGATCCAGAATCTTTGCGATGTACATGCTGAGGTTTTCAAGGGCTCACTTGAAGAGTACCACCACCCAGAGGAAGTCCCAGGACATCCTGTGTACACAATGAAGCAGGAAAATGAAGCTTTAAGGGCATTGATGAAAGTAGGCTTAAGGGGTGATCTGGATGCGTTTAAAGCGGATCCTTCGGATGACAACAGGTTCAAGCTCCTTGAAAGTGTAAACCTGTTCTACGATATCGATAAGCACTATAGCAGGAAGGAAAACCTGATTTTCCCATTCCTTGAAGCTGCTGGTGTTACCGCTCCTCCAAAGGTCATGTGGGGAGTAGATGATGAAATAAGACAAAAGATCAAGGATGCAAAGAAAGCACTGGTTGAATTTTCCGGAGATGTGAAAAATGTGGAAGAAAAACTCAATGCTGCAATCGTTCAGGCTGGAGAAATGATCTTCAAGGAAGAAAGCATATTATTCCCAATGTGTCTTGAGACACTGTCAGAGGACGAATGGATCAAGGTCTATGAGGGCTCGGATGAAATCGGATACACCCTGATACCCCCACAAAAGGAGTGGGAGCTTAAGAGGGTAAACGTAGTCAAGAAGGAGCAGGACAAGGGGATTACTGAAAGCGGCTTTATCAGATTCGACACAGGCGTTCTCTCTGCAAAGGAGCTGAATCTGATGCTGAATCATATGCCTGTAGATTTCACCTTTGTGGATAAGGACAACGTCGTGAAGTACTTTTCAAACGGAAAGGAAAGGATCTTTGCAAGGACCAAGGCAATAATCGGAAGAACGGTTGAGAATTGCCATCCTCCAAAGAGCGCACATATTGTTGAGAAGCTGGTTGAAGATTTGAAATCGGGAAAGAAGGATTCAGAGAGCTTTTGGATCCAGATGGGCGATAGATTTGTCGTTATCTCATACTATGCAGTAAGGGATGAAAATGGCGAATTTATGGGAACTCTCGAGTTCAGCCAGGATATAGCACCATTGAAAGCCCTTGAGGGCGAGAAGCGACTTATGTCAGAATAGCCATCTTCCCCGGGGTTGTCCGGGGATATTTGTTTTTTGGGTATTATTAGGGGAGGTGTTTTTTTGATGAGCAAGATCCTGGTCATGCTTGCAGAGGGATTTGAGGAGGTAGAAGCCATTACAGTAATTGACTATCTCAGGAGAACGGGAGTAGAAGCGGAAATCATATCAACCGAGAAGGAACTTTACGTAGAGGGAGCTCATGGAATAAGCGTAGCGGCTGATAAGCTGCTCAATCAAATAAAAGACCTGTCCGGCTACAGGGGGGTTGTGATCCCTGGTGGTAGACCCGGGGCAATGTCACTGAGAGAGAATGATAGAGTCATCCAAATAGTTCAGGAGCTTTATGCCTCAGGAAAACTTGTAGCTGCCATTTGCGCAGGGCCGATAGTTTTAGAACGAGCAGGTGTACTGAAGGGTAAGGCGGCGACGTGTTATCCGGGATTTGACAAAGAGATGAAGGATATATCCATGAAGGAGGAGCTCGTCGTTAAGGATGGCAATATCATAACTTCGAGGGGACCAGCTACTGCTGTGTACTTTGCTTTAAATCTTGTAGAATACCTGCAGGGTGAGGATAAGATGATTGAATTGAAAAGGGCGATCCTGCTTGACCTTATAGATGACAGCAATTGAAGTACCCAATTGTATCCAAATTGTAACCCGGTAGTTGCCATAAGTAATTGTAATCCCTCCTCATATATAGTATTATTTATAATAGCTATTTATATGAATGAGGTGTAACATGAAAAAACTATTTATTACGGTTTTCCTGGTATCTATCGTTGTATTCGGGCTGTTTTATAGCTTCCTGGGAGATGCAATCTTCGAAGATGAGCCCGTATCGGCAGAGACGCCTTCACCCTCCGATGAGGAGCCAGTGGCGGAGGAGCCGGCAGAGCCTGAAAATAATGATATAATATTTCTGCTTATGGGAGTCGATGCAAAGGACGTTGCCAAATCCAAGGGAACAAGGACTGACACACTTATGCTTACACGGGTAAATCTTGACTCGGGAAAGATAAGCATCATGTCAATCCCAAGGGATACAAGGACAACTGTCAATGGGAAAAAGGACAAGATAAATGCAGCCCATGCATACGGTGGCGCTGAAGCGGCACTTGAAGCTGTGGAGGAATTACTTGGACTGGATCTTGAGTACTACGTCAAGGTGGACTATCAGATAGTACAGGACGTTGTAAATGCTATTGGTGGAGTTACCGTCGAGGTACCCTTCAACATGAGATACAACGATCCTACAGCTGATCCTCCTTTAAAAATCAATATTGACAAGGGTCTGCAGACACTTGATGGAAAGAATGCCCATGATTTTCTTCGCTTCAGACATAATAACGACATGACGGTGGGATATCCTGATGGGGATGTTGGAAGAACAAAGACCCAGCAGTATTTCATGAAGGAGCTTGTCAAACAGACTATAACTCCAAAAAATCTTTTGAAGCTGCCAAAGCTTGTGGAAACCTTTTTCGACAATGTTGAGACAAATATTACTCTGAAGCTTATGCTTAAGGGTGCCCTTGCAGCAAATAAGATAGACGTAGAGGCAATGGAAACTGCAACACTGCCTGGAGCTGGAGGATATATCGGTGAAGTAAGCTATTTCCTTCACGATGCAGAGGCTACGGATCAGCTTGTTAAGTCTATGTTTGGAGATTATTCTCCAGAATAATTGAACCCGAACTCTAAAAGAGGTGTAAAAATGCGAAGGGTCAGAAAAAAAGAGCACATTGAGAACTATTTGAAAACCTCCTACAAAGGGGATAATTTGATGGGAGATGTTTATTTAGCCCATAATTCACTTCCTGAGTTGGACTTTGTCCAAATCGATACCAGCACCGGATTTCTCGGTAAGGTTATAGACTATCCAATATTGATCAATGCTATGACCGGAGGATCTGAATTTACCCAGGAGATAAACAAGGACCTTGCTGCACTGGCCAGGGAATTGAGGATACCTATGGCGGTAGGATCCCAAACCATAGCATTGGAGGATGACAGCGCCAGGGAATCCTTTCACATCGTCAGGGAGGTTGTAGGACCTGATGGTATAGTAATCAGTAACCTTAGTGGCCTTGCAACTGTTGATGAAGCCAAGAGAGCCATCGAGATGGTTGACGGGGATGCTCTTCAGCTGCACCTTAATCTGGCTCAGGAGCTTGTAATGGAAGAGGGAGACAGGGACTTCAGGGGAGTTCTTAGGAATATCGAGGCTATAGTAAAGGAAATTGACAAACCGGTAATCGTCAAAGAGGTAGGATTTGGGATATCTCTTGATGCAGCCTCCAGATTATACGATGCAGGAGTAAGATATATAGATGTATCCGGCTTCGGCGGGACGAACTTTATTGAAATTGAAAACCTGAGGAACAATGCATACGACTATACTGATCTCTATTCCTGGGGCATCCCGACTGCTGCAGCTCTTATCCAGTGCAGGAGACTGCCTCATGACCTTAAACTCATCTCCAGCGGTGGTATAAGGACAAGCATGGATGTGGTCAAGTCTATAATCCTTGGAGCGGACATTGCGGCTATTAGCGGGGAGCTACTTGCTTATTTGGTGCATGGAGGATATGCAAATGCAATTGAGTACCTGGAGGGAATTATCCACAAGCTGAGAATCGTGATGATGCTTCTGGGCAAGGAAAATATTGAAGCACTTAAGAATACAGATTATAAAATAACTGGTAAATTAAAGGATATAATTTAACGGAAAGGCTCTTTAATGGAGCCTCTTTTTTATATACAAGTAGGGGGGAATATATATGAAACATAAAATCATAGACAGGCTTCATGAGGAGGAAGGATTCATATCCGGGGAAAAGCTTTCTGAAGAGTTTGGATTGTCGAGGACGGCAATTTGGAAGCACGTAAACGCCCTTAGGGAAGATGGATATGAAATAGAGTCAGTTACAAGAAGGGGCTACAGACTTATTTCTTCGCCGGATATAATAAACTACGATGAGATAAAAGGAGAGCTTACAGCTTCTGTAATTGGTAAGAAGCTAATATATTTCCAAAGCATTGGCTCGACAAACGACAAGGCAAAGGAATTGGCAGCTAAAGCGGAAGAGGGTACTGTAATCGTTGCTGAAGAGCAGACCTCTGGAAAAGGAAGACTTGGAAGAAGCTGGTCATCACCTGGAAGAAAAGGGATATACGCTTCAATCATCCTAAAACCTGATATGGAGCCCTTCAATGCAGCTAAACTGACACTTTTGGGAGCAGCTTCAGTTGCGCTTGCACTTGAGGATTGTGGCATCGAATCACAGATCAAGTGGCCTAACGATATAATCATAGGTGGTAAGAAGGTCGCTGGAATACTTACAGAAATGAGCTGCGAATTGGGCATAGTCAATTACATTATTTTAGGAATTGGTATCAACGTAAACCAGAGCGTTGAAGAGCTTCCACCGGAATTAGTGGACAAAGCAACTTCACTGAGGATAGCTGAAGGGAAGGCGATCAAAAGGAAGCACCTTTTAGCTCAGGTACTGAACAGACTGGATGAGCTTTATGTCCAGCTTAAGGTAACAGGCGACATCGAGCAGGCCTTGGACATATGCAGAGAGAGATCCGCAGTTATCGGAAAGGACATAATAGTAGTTCAAGGACGAAAGCAAAGACCTGGTCATGCAGTGAGCATCAATCACGATGGAGAGCTTATGGTAAGATTTGATGAGGGTCTCGAGCAGGTAATATCAGGAGAGGTCTCGATCAGAACTGAGTACGGATATGTTTAGTCTTTTTCCTAAATATGCAGCGATGATCAACTTAATGAGATCTCCTGGAATAAATGCAATAACTCCTATACTAAGGATTTTTTCAAGTGAAAGACCGCTATCCATAACATAATTAAGAATAAACGCCATGTATGGAAGTCCGAATAAATATATTACAAGTGTGCCTGCTGAACAGGCGGCAAGATAACTAAAGAATCCTTTTGCTCTACGGGACAGGGTCCCTACAGTATAGGCCCCTGCAACGAATCCAATTAGAAATCCAAAGGATGGCTTTACGATCGATTGGATCCCTCCGGAGAAGCCCGCGAAAATTGGAAGACCAATCAAACCAAGAGATATGTAGATTAGCTGCGACAACGCAGCTTTTCTTGCACCCAGGACATAACCAGATACCAGAACGAAAAGGGTTTGAAGAGTCAAAGGAACCGGGCCTAACGGAATTGATATAAAGGCTCCAATAGATGTAAGTGATGCAAATAGTGATATTAAGGTAAGGTCTTTAGCTTTCAAATTTGTCCCTCCAAGATTGTCAACTTAAAATCATAAATCAAGTTTACAATTATTCTTCTATTATTGCAAGTAAAAAAATGAAATGCTGAATAAACCGAGCAAATATCCACGATTTAATCTAATCCCCCTACAGTGTATTGTTTATTATGCTCCCATAGGATATAATCTTATCCGGAGGAGATTTTGATGAATGACAAAAAAGCACTTATAGCAGACATTTCACTACTTATTGTTGCAGCGATCTGGGGCTCAAGCTTCGTGGTAACCAAAAGCACACTTGACCATATAACTCCCTTTTACCTCTTGGCATTCAGATTCATAATTGCGACGATCCTGATAGGGATAGTATCACTTAAACATTTGAAAAAAGCAAAGATCTCAGACATCAAGGCAGGCCTTGTCATAGGGATAACCATGCTTTTAGGATTTTTATTACAGACAATTGGCCTTATGAATACTACTGTTGGCGTAAATTCTTTTATTGTAAGCGCAAATGTTGTAATGGTACCTTTCTTCTATTGGCTTCTAACCCGGCGTAGGCCTGATGGCTACGAGATATTTGGGGCAATCATGTGCTTTGTTGGAATAGGAGTTTTGAGCTTAGACGGGAATTTAAGACTTGGATCCGGCGAGATATTATCCCTTATCAGCGCATTGTTCTTTGCTCTTCAAATAGTTGCTGTAGGTCACTATGCGAGAGAATCTGATGTTTATGTGATCACGACAGTACAAATGGCTTTTGTTGCGGTATCAGCCTTAATACTGGCATCAATATTTGAACCCCAAATAACCACTTTCAATACTGATATGGCAGTACCTATAATCTATTTGGCAGTATTTAGCTCTATGATTGCCTTTCTTGTTCAAAATATTGCACAAGCTCACACTTCATCTACCCATGCAGCCATAATCCTAAGTACTGAAGCATTATTTGGAAGCATAATGGGAGTAATATTCCTTAAGGAAATTATAACAATAAAGTTTCTGATTGGATGTATGGCGATATTGATATCTGTTATTATAAGTGAGGTAAAACCAAACCTATCAAACCTTAAAAGACAAAAGACTCCTGCTTAGGAGTCTTTTGCTATAAATCAAAGCTCATTTCTGTACTTCTTCATCACACCAGCAAATATTTCTCCGGTAGATGGGGGAGTGTATGTTATAGCGTTGGCACCTGCATCGATTGTATCCAGAATACTTTCTTCAGTCGGTCCTCCAGTAGCAATGATAGGAAATTCTCTGCCCAGCACTCCTCTTATGACCCTTACCATTTCTACTGTATTTGAACCTCCCGATACATTCAGTATACTTACACCGGAATCGATCTTACCTCTATAATCGTCATTAAGCGATGCTACAGTGGCAATGATAGGGATATCAAGTATCTTTTTCATTTCCCTTATGACATCATTTTGCATAGGAGCATTAACAACTACTCCATAAGCTCCAAGGAGCTCGGCTTGGATGGCTATCTGGATCGACCTCTGACCGGTAGTCAGACCTCCTCCGACTCCAACAAAAACTGGAACACTGGCCACTTCAAGTATAGCGTGTGTTATTGATAGCTGTGGAGTAAAGGGGTACACTGCAATGATTGAATTTGCATTGGTATTCTTTATTATTGCTACATCCGTTGAAAACAATAGAGATTTTATGCGGGTACCCAGAATTTTGATCCCGCTTGCTCTGTATATTGCCTCGGGGACTATAACTGAGCGGCCTCTTAACTGAGAAGAAATCTCTGGGACAAATTTTTCTTTATCCATAGGTACACCTCCAGTGTTATTGCCTATATCGCTTGGTGGAATAATTATAGCATAATAAGTCGATAATTGATACTGGGATAAATAGCAAGAACAAGCTACATTACAAGCTTTATAAGGGGTATAATAAGTATATGGGATCCAATGGGAGATGGTAAAATGTTAAGTAAAGTTAAAAATCTATCGGCTACAGCAAACAAACCGCCAGGTTCTCTTATATACACGGGTAAAGGTGAAAAACAGAATCAGAAACTGGTTCTAACTGTATATAACGATGAAATCCTGGAAAGGCAGGAGATAAAATCCTCCAAAGAACTCCTTGATGAAAACAGGAACGTGGTCAAATGGCTTGATGTTATTGGAATAGCTAACACTGAGACTGTTTTTGAGATTTGCAGAACTTTTGGGATTCATGCTCTTGCTCAGGAGGACATACTCAATACCTCTCAAAATCCGAAAGCTGAGGAGTACGATAGTTTTCTTTTCATAGTCACAAAAAATATCTTTTTCGATGAAAGTGGAGCCCTGGATACGGAGCAGATATGTCTGGTCCTCTTTGATGATTCAGTAATCACTTTCCAGGAATATAACAATGACAGCTTTCAGTTTATACACCAAAGACTGGAGGAGGGAAAGACCTTAAGGAAAAACGGATCTGATGATCTTGTATATGCACTGATAGACTCCATAGTTGACAATTACTTTATTGTTCTTGAAGCGATAGGAGAAGAAATAGATGAGGTAGAGGACCAGTTGCTCGAAAAACCTGAGAAGGAAGTATTGAATAGGATATACCGACTAAAAAGAGAGCTCATTTTTTTCAGGAATATCCTCTGGCCAACTAGAAATCTAGCCAGTGAACTGGCGAGAGGAGAGTTTGAAGCTATAGATCAAAAGACGATAATTTACTTCAGGGATGTATATGACCATGTAATCCAGATGATAGATATAGTTGAAACCTATAGAGATATTTGTTCTGGAATGCTTGATACCTATCTCTCCAGCATAGGTTATAAGACCAATGAGGTAATGAAGATACTTACAGTATTCTCAACCATATTTATTCCATTGACGTTCCTTGCAGGTGTATATGGCATGAACTTCAAGTACTTTCCAGAGATCGAATGGAGGTTCGGCTACTTCGGCTTCTGGGGAGTATCAGCGCTGATCACCATATTTATGTTAAGGTTCTTGCGTAAAAAAGGCTGGCTCTAAGCCCTTGCAACCAAATAAGCACCGAATAAAACCCCTGCACCGCCAATTAACTGCCAAACGGTCAAGAATTGCTGAAGCATAATAGCTGACAATACTACAGTATAAACTGCCTCCGTCAAACTAATGATGGAGGTTTTTGTAGGTCCGATATACTCCATTCCTTTAAAAAATGTGATCATGGCGATTACTGAGCAGACAAGAGCTATTCCAATGATCCATATCCAGGTGTATGGTTCGAAGTCCAGGTTGTATCCGCCGGAGAGTGATCCGATTATGAAGGTGCCAAACGCTGAGAATAGCACTATATAAGCGCTTGCAGTGACAGCAGGGACTCTCTTTATGAGCTTGTTGCTGGCAACAATATATAAGGAATACACCAAGGAAGCCAAAAGAGCAAACCCAACTCCACGAATATCAACTGATCCCATGGAGGCGCCCATCACCAGCACAAGGCCAAGTGAAGATATGACAATCGAAGCTGCCAATCTAAGTGAAGGCTTTTCCTTATCGACAAAATATGTAATTATACTTACGATAACCGGATATGTGTAAAGAAACATACTGGCTATAGCAGGAGTTATATACTTGAGTGCCATGAAGAAAAATCTGCTTTGAAGAGTGTATCCAAAAACCCCTAATAATAAGAACTTAAAGAGAGTGCTCCTGTCAAGCTTTATGTTATATCTTTTTAGCTTGAGATAGCTGAAGAATACTACTGTAGCGAGGGAAAATCTGATCAAAAGCAAGGTATTGGCATCCGCTCCTCCATCATATGCGAATACTACAAAAATCGGCAGAAAGCTGAATGCAAATGCTGAGGCGAGTACTAAAAGGACTCCCTTCAAATAGTTGTTCATTCCTCAAGACCTCCCAAATGTTATGAATCAATTATACAACGGAAGGATTTGTAAGACAACTCATTTAGAGACGTTGAATATCAGAACGTACAGGATGGAAATTGCCCAAGAAAGTAGTTGAACAAATCTAACCAAGGTGTTATTATAATAATAGGTACACTACCAATACAAAACAAAAGTGTAACGATACAATTAAAGAGGTGTTACTTATGAAAAAAACAAAAACACTTGTTACCTACGCTGTATTAATGGCTCTTACAGTAGTTATGACAATGGTGGTTCAAATACCAACACCAACAAGCTATGGCTATCTAAACCTGGGGGATATGGTAATATTTGTTGCAGCATTCATGCTGGGAAAGAAAGCAGGTTTTCTTGTTGGAGGTATTGGGTCTGCAATGGCTGACATTCTCCTTGGATGGGGGGCATATGCACCAATAACCTTCGTGGCCAAAGGGTTGGAAGGATTTGTGGCAGGACTTCTAATGGAAACGACGTGGGGGAAAAAACTGCCATTTATACCCACTGCGATCGGAGGCCTTGTAATGGCAGGGGGTTATTATCTTGCGGAGATATTTATGTATGGCGCAAAGGCAGCAGTAGTAAATCTACCGGCAAATATCATGCAAGGTCTATTTGGTGCTATAGCAGCTACTATCCTATGGAGAGTTTTGAAAAATAGGCTAAAGGTATAAAAAATAAGGTCGGACAATAGTCCGGCCTTATGATATTAATGCAACTAATATGAATAGTATAGGAAAAAACGCGAGAAATAATCCTACGCGGTAATATTTCTTGGTGAACATAAGTATAAATCCTGCAATCCAGAAAAGGACGGCGCTTAAATCGTCTATAAGGCTTACATCAAGTCCTCTCTTCTCGATGATAGGCAAAACTATTAAAAAGGCGATGAATCCCGTAGCCATTACATACATTGACCTAAATATGGATCTTCTCATACAAGATTGTCCTCCTTTTAGTTCCTACTTACCATCCCTGTTCTTCAGAAGAGTCTTATAAAGTTCAAGACTGTTGAACATAATGAGTATTTCGTCCACGCTCAGCTCCCTATTAAGGACTTTAAGTGTTTTTATTGTGTCTAAAACATCATATCTTTTATGGTCGTCGGAAATTTTTTTACCTCTTTCCGTAGGGCTAAGGTGAAATACTTTACCGCTATCTTCAGATTCTTTTCTTTGAATGAGTCCTTTTGACATTAATTTCCTAACTGTCTGGCTGGTTGCACTTTTTGATCTTTCCCAGTTTTCAGCTAGAGTTGTGACCGTCATATTCTCATTGTCACATATATCTGTGAGAATGTGAGCCTCCATCATAGACATTGGTATACCATCGGAGTATTCATGTCCGGAGTTCATATAGTCATTATAGGTCAATACAAATTTGTATATTTTTAGCATCTCTTCATTGATTTGACTAAATAACATATCTACTTCCTCAGCTGGCATTGAAAAAATGTCCAGCTTTTGAGACCTTACTAAGCTTTCCATTAACTTCTTATCCATTTTCCACCTCTTATAGATTTTATTCATCATAAAGAAACCTTAGAACGTCAAATACATTATAACTTAAACTATTTAGAGGGTCAAATAATATATGTAATAGTTACTACAGATTTCCCTATCACAAAATCTTACAATTCAAGAAATAAATGTTGAATCGTATTAGGCCTTAAAGTATAATGACCTTAAATAGTTTAAGTACTAAACAATTATATTTTTGCACAGTAGGCAAGCATATTAAATAAATAAGAAGGGGGATTCAAGTGAAGTACAACTTTGATCAAATCATCGATAGAAAAGGCACAAATGCTTCTAAGTGGGAGCCTCAGGTTTTGAATCAGCTGTTTGGAGAGGAGGATCTTCTTCCATTTTGGGTAGCAGATATGGATTTTAAGGTAGCACAACCCATTGTCGATGCAATTGTAAAGGCTGCCGAGCACGGGATTTACGGTTACTCCGTTAGACCGGAAGAGTATTATAAGGCAATAATAGACTGGACAGAAAAGAGGTTTGGATGGAAGATCGATAAAGAGTGGATAGATTACACTCCAGGGATCGTTCCAGCAGTTAACTACGCAATTCAAGCTTTCTGTATGCCAGGAGATAATGTAGTGATCCAACAACCCGTATATTACCCATTCTCTAATGCTATCAAAAACAACGGCTGTCACGTAGTGAGTAATGATCTGGTATTCGATGGGGGAAAATACAATATGGATTTTGGGGATCTAGAGAGCAAGCTTAAAGATCCAAAGGTGACCATGATGATTCTGTGCAGTCCCCATAATCCGGTATCTAGAGTTTGGGATCTGGAGGATCTAAAAAAGGTTGCGCAGCTATGTCTTGAAAATAACGTACTCCTTATATCTGATGAGATACATAACGATCTTGTATATTCAGGATATAAACATACGATCTTCGGGCTTGTTGGAGAAGAATTTCTTGACAACCTCATGGTATGTACAGCTCCAAGTAAAACCTTCAATCTTGCAGGGATGCAATCGTCAAATGTCATAATACCAAATCCGGTACACAGACAGCGATTCAGAAGAATTCTGGAGAAGAATTCAATAGGTGGACAAAATCCTCTAAGTATAGTTTCCCTTATAGCAGCTTACACCGAGGGAGAAGAGTGGCTTGAGCAATTACTTGAATACTTAGAGGGAAACATCAAATTCATAGAAGAGTATTTGAAGGAAAATCTTCCTAAAGCGAAGATGATTAAGCCACAGGCAACCTATCTTGCATGGATCGATTTCAGTGGGTATGAGTCTGACAGCAGGAAGCTTGAGGAGTTGATGGCTAAGAAGGCAAGGGTTGCAATGGATGGCGGTACCTGGTTTGGAGACCAGGGAGCTGGATATATGAGGCTCAACTTTGCATGTCCAAGGGAGCTGTTGAAGAAGGGATTGGATAGAATAGCAGCTGCTTTAAGTTAAGCTTTGTAAAGTGGAGAATTACAATTACCAGCATTGTTTATTATCGACGAAACTGGTACAATAGTATACGCTAAGTATGCTAAAAACCTTGGAGATCTACCTTCAGCTGAAGAAATAGCAGCAATGGTGTAGTTAAAAAAAATAAGCTCCATTTGTCCATAGAAGCATACTTGTTGTATCCTGGACAAATGGAGCTTTAAATAATTGGAGAGAGTTATGACGGATGAAATGATCAGGAGCATTAGAAAAAGAATATTAGCCATGATAATCCCAATAACCTCAGAGAACCTGCTACAGATGATCGCAGGAACAGTGACGATGGCTTTCATGGGAAGGCTCGATGCTGCTTCGGTTGGTGCTGTTGGAATCGGCAATATCATCTTCAGGATGGCGTGGGCAATATTCAGAGGCATTGGAATAGGGGCTTCTGCTGCGATATCAAGGTATTATGGTTCAAATGACACCCACAGGATGTACCGCCTTATCGTTGAGGGGATAGGGGCTGTATTTTTGCTGTCTCTTTTTGTGCAACAGATAGTTTTCCGGTTTGCAAAGTATCTGATAGGCTTTTTAAGCAGTGGAGGGGGACTTCTTGAGGATGCTCTTATGTTTACCGGCATAATTTCATACAGCATACCACTCATGGCTTTAGTTGTTTTTTCCGCAGGCGTATTTCAAGGTATGACAAATTCAAAGACTCCAATGTATGCAGTAGGGATAATGAACGGCATCAATATAATATTCAGTTACCTTTTAATATTTGGGAATTTTGGTTTGCCGGCGCTGGGAATAAGGGGTGCTGGATATGCCTATAATATAGCACAGCTCAGTGCAGCTATTTTCAGTTTAACAATGCTGCTGGGAGCAACAAGGAAGCTTAAGCCCAAGGACACTAAAGGATTTTCATTCACTGGCTATTCAATTAGAGAGCTTGTAAGGTATGGTTTTCCATCAGCTATGGAGATCTTACTATGGCAGGTATCCTCTGTTGTTTTAACCAAAGCGGTCCTCACATATGGTGAAACAGCTTATGCCTCCTATCAACTGGGGCTTCAGGCAGAATCCATATCATACATGCCAGCTGCAGGATTCTCGATAGCTGCAACTGCTTTTATCGGTCAGCATCTTGGAGCTAACGACTTCAAACAGTCTAAAACCTATATGAGCGAGCTTAGGAAGATGGTAGTGGCCATTACTCTTGTGATGAGTTCAGTTTTGGTATTTATACCTGGACTTGTAATGAGACTTCTTACAACGGATCAATCGATGATAGCTATAGGGAGCACCTATCTAATAGTAATGGGTGTATCTCAACTGCCTCAAAATCTTGCAGGCCTGTATAATGGCGCATTAAGGGGAGCTGGTTACCCAAATGTTCCAATGTTTACAACTATACTTGGCATATGGTTCATCAGGATACCGCTTGTCCTAATTCTAACTTACGTTATTAAAGCTGAACTTCACTGGATATGGATAGCCATGGCTTTGGACCTTTTCAGCAGATATATATTCTCAAGGACCTCATTTAAAAGAAATGTAGAGAGAAGATATGAATAGTTTTATATAAATACATTTTGATAAATACATTTTTGAAAATAACGAGGTAGTTCCATATTTGGAGCTACCTCGTTATTCTTTTCCTGCTATAGAATTTCGCTGTATACATATCCTCTTTTCCTTATCTCAATTCCCATATGAACCATCACCTACATTCTATATAACACAATTTTATCACATTTAGATAATATAATATCTCATAGTGACCATTAAAATTTCTAATTGGGTATAGAAACCTTCGAGGGAGGAAAATCTAATGAATATACTTATTGCTGATGATGAAATAAAGATGAGAAAATTATTGAAGGAATACCTTGTTATTGAAGGATATAATACCTTCGAAGCATCGAACGGCAATGAAGCAATCGAGCAATTTGAACTGAGAGAATACGAGGCAGTTTTGCTGGATGTCATGATGCCTGTAGTAGATGGGTGGACTGTTCTAAGAACAATCAGGAGGAGCTCGGAGGTTCCTGTTATAATGCTTACAGCTCGAGGTGAGGAATATGATAAGCTGTTTGGATTTGAGCTTGGAGCAGACGATTACATGGTGAAGCCCTTTAGCCCTAAGGAATTAATGGCAAGGCTCAAGGCTGTAACTAAGAGAAATTTAAAGTTTAAGGATACCGGAGCCGACGGGTACACATTTGAGGGTTTAAGAGTCGACACAAGCGCAAGAGCGGTTTATATAGACGGAACTCAGGTCAAAATGACTCCCAAGGAATATGAGCTCTTAGTATACCTTGCTGCGAATAAGAATCGGGCACTAACACGTCAGCAAATACTTGATGGAGTTTGGGGAATAGATTTCTTTGGAGACGACAGGACAGTGGATACTCACATAAAGGTGTTAAGAGAAAGTCTTGGACCATATAAGAGCATGGTATCCACAGTTTGGGGAGTAGGATATAAATTTGATCCGGAGGATAGCGGAAAATGAGAAAGATATCATATAAACTGATTCTTGGGATGATCATTCTCGTTTCAGTAACTCTTGGATCCATTTGGTTATACCAGACCGTATTTCTTGAAAGGAATTATACGAATCGAATAGTTGACACCTTAAAGACTAACCTCCATGAAGCAGCTAATTTGTACGAAGCTGGGGACATGACTGGCTTTGAGGAGTATGCAGAAAATATCCTTATATCAAGGAATATTACCATAGAAGTATTTGGCATTGACGGGATGACTACCCTTAGAGGCCCTGGAGGTATGCGTGGACAAATGGCTGGATCCAAGGTATTAAAGGGTGCATACCTGGATGAGCTTCTTAGATCAGGAGAAGCTCTGACTCGCACTACTCATCCAAGGCAGAACCTTGAACTTATTGCATACTCCATTCTGATACCGGAAAGTGAGATAATAATTACAGGTACAATACCTGCTGAGCCGATCAGCGAAACTGTGGGCATATTAAAGGATCAGCTAGTAGGTATATCATTATTGCTTCTGATACTATCAGCTGCAATAGGCACCTTTATTGCAAGGATGCTGTTAAAGCCTGTAAGAGAACTGAACCGAGCAGTAAATCAGCTTGCAGAAGGAAATATGGATGCTCGGGCAGAGGTATCTACAAAGGATGAATTGGGAGAGTTGGCTAATAACTTTAACAGGATGGCCGATCAACTGTCAAAGCTGGACAGCTTAAGAAAGGACCTGGTTGCCAACGTTTCCCATGAACTGCGTACTCCTCTGGGACTTATAAGAGGTTATGCAGAGCTTGCCAGAGATGTTCAATATGAGCAAACAGACAACAGAAGAGAAAGTCTTGATATAATCATAGAGGAGACTGACAGATTGAGCGTAATGGTAGATGATATTTTGAATCTTTCCCAGATCCAGGCAGGCTATGCTGATATAAACCCAGTGGAAGGGGATATTACAGCCGATGTACAGACTGCTGTTTCAAAGTACATCATAGCTGCAGAGAATAAGGGTATAGAGCTTTTGCTTGAGACAGATAAGGATTCAGAAATTGCATACTACGATGCCAAGAGGCTTCAGCAGGTTTTTCATAACCTTATAACAAATGCCATCAACCATACTGATCCAGGAGGAAAAGTTTCAATTTCTGTAGAGAGCTTAGTCTCTGCTGTCAGAATTGAGGTAAGAGACACAGGAACAGGGATCCCTGAAGAGGAGCTTCCCTTTATATGGGAGAGATACTACAAAATCGATAAAAGCGGCTCGGGAGCCAAAGGGTCAGGTATCGGTCTTGCTATAGTAAAGGGTATCCTTGAAGCCCATGGATCAAAATACGGCGTCGAAAGCAAACTGGGGGCTGGAACCACCTTTTGGTTTGAAATTGATAAAAATAGTAAATGATCTAACAAAAAATATATATTTTCATCACAATTCCAACATAACTCTTTTATATACTTTAAGCATCAGATAAAGATAAGAATAAGGAGTGTGTTGAGATGAAAAAGTCAGTAGTAGTTTTAGCAGTCGCAGTTATGCTTTTAGGCTCAATGAGTGTTGCCTTTGCCGAAGCAAGCTGGAGTCCAGCAAAGACATTTGGAGAAATGAAGGGAATGACCGAGCAGGAGGCATATGCTTATAGGAATGAGCA
This sequence comes from Gudongella oleilytica, assembly GCF_004101785.1. NCBI lineage: Bacteria > Bacillati > Bacillota > Tissierellia > Tissierellales > Tissierellaceae > Gudongella > Gudongella oleilytica. The sequence continues at coordinate 2,223,880 of NZ_CP035130.1, read as the reverse complement.
AAACAATAGGTTTGGGGAGCTTGCACAAGCTGAAGGTGAGTCTTTCTACGTTAAATTCAGGGAGGAAATGCTGGAAGCGAAAAAAGCTATGCTTAATGAAATGGTTGGGCTTGGAAAGCTGACTCAGGAAAGAGCGGATGAGATCTTAGCTAAGCTTGAAGTATGTGACGGAACACAAATAAGAGCAATGCAGGGCACCGGATTATTCGGTAACAGAGATGGTGAAGGCTTCCGTGGTGGCTTTGGCGGACAAAAAGATCTTGGTCAGGGCGGAATGATGAGAAGAGGATTCAACATTAACGGAAACTAATCAAAAATCAGAAAACAGCCCGATCGGGCTGTTTTCCTGTTTAATCGTTTACCTCATATTGAAGTAAAAATTTTTCATCTTCAATACGGAATATCTTTTCTATCTCCTCATCCAGGAATACCTCGTAGTCATTAGACTCAAAACTGGCTCCTATACCGCAATTTGAGCTTAGAGTCCTCGGAACTGGAAGTAATTTGCATTTAATTCCAGACTTATCAAGCTTTCTCTGAAACTTTATAGCACCTGAGTGTGTGAAGAAGATTGCCAAATAGCTATACATTCTATTTAGTTCCCTTCAATAAAAATTCATCTTCCATTTCAGTAATTGAAACTCTATACCCAGAGCTGCTTAAAAATCTTTCAACATTCCCCCTTGCGGTCTCATTATCCACGAGCACCTCTACTTCGGCAGGCAAGCTTTTAATTGCATTTTTAGTCATAAGCACGGGCTGAGGGCAAGACATTCCTCTTGCATCTATTTTATCCATATATTTCCACTCCCTTCTAAAAATATCTAAGCCTTTTGTGAGCTCTTGCCGAAAGTTAGCTCTGAGTTTGCCAGAGAAATGGCGAGTACTATTACGAAGCTTATAACTACAGCGATTTGACCATTTGCAGTAGGTCCAGCTCCACTTGAAGCCAGACCAAAATTGTGGGCAATTGCAGCTCCTGCAACAAGTCCCATAACGGTTACTGCTGAATCAGTGTTACCTTCCCCTGCAAGTATAAGCTGTCTTAGAGGACAACCACCAAGAAGAACTGAACCCCAGCCTGCAAGAGCCATTCCGAGGAAGTTCCATAATCCATCAGTGTGAGCGATTGGCTGACCTTCAAAGCCAAGGTTAAAGTAACCTAAAGCTAAGTTTCCAATAAAAGCAAATACGAGAATGGAAATAAATCCTGAGATAAGGTGGGTATCCTTAAACATCATGAGATCCCTGATTCCGCCAACCATACAAAGTCTGTGCCTTTGAGCAAGTGCTCCTACAACAAGACCCGCTGCAAGCGAGATCCAGATCGGAGCATGCATAGATCCTGGTCCTTCAGCACTAAAGAATAAGAACCCGGCACCTGAAAGCAGAAGGATCAGTAGTCCAACATTTATAGCAGGGAATATGTAACCCTCAGATGCAGACATTTTATAGCTTCTTCTGAGTGAAAATCCTTTGTTCATAAATACTACTCCGAAGAAGATACCAAATGCATAGCCTGCGATACCAACGAGTGCATTAAGATCGCCACCAGCAAGTCTTAGGATCATTCTTAGAGGGCAGCCTAAGAACATTAGCGCTCCAATCATTACAAGAGCTCCAAGAACGAACCTTGTAAATGGCGATGAACCACCTGAGGTTTTGAACTCTTTGTTTTTAAGCGAGATGAAGAATGCCCCAAGAACAAGTCCAATTATCTCAGGTCTTATGTACTGCACCACTGGTGCTCTGTGAAGCCCTATGCCTCCGGCAATGTCTCTTAGGAAGCAGGCTATGCAAAAGCCCATATTTGAGGGGTTTCCAAAATAAACCAGCATTACAGATATTATACCTACGATTCCGCCGGCAATGATGATTCCTTTTTTTCCTTTCATGCTTGACCTCCTGTAATATGTAATATGATTTATAACGCACATCGTTATGATTATATCAATACCTGGCAACAAATTGTAATTGAGAATTTTAGTAAAAAACATAATCTCATTAAATTATCTAATACCTATTGTTGGAGCTGGTAGTAAATAGTAGCATGAAGTTGTAAGAAAACCCGAGGAGGTTAAGTAGATGAAGAGAGTATACCTTGATAATGGGGCTACCAGCTATCCCAAGGCACCAGGAGTAGCAGAGGCTATGAGTGATTACATATTGAATAATGGTGCAAATGTAGGGAGAGGAGCATACGAAAGCTCCTTTCTGGCAGAAAATATTGTTTATGAGACTAGGGAACTTATCGCTGAAATGTTCAACAGTAATAAATCTGAGAATGTTGTATTTACAAAGAATGTTACTGAGAGTCTCAATGTACTTATTAAAGGTGTATTAGAAGCTGGTGATCATGCAATAGTATCCTCCATGGAGCACAATGCAGTTATGAGACCCTTGAATGCACTATCTAAAAAGGATATAAGCTTCTCTAAGGTAAAGTGCAGTAACCTCGGAGAACTGGATCCTGATGATATTAGAGGTTTTATCAAGCCAAACACAAAGGCTGTAATCATGACCCATGCATCAAATGTCTGTGGAACTATACTTGATATAGAGACAGTTGGCAGGATTTGTAAGGAATATGGACTGATATTTATAATTGATACTGCTCAGACTGCTGGATTCCTGGAAATAGATATAAACAGGCTTAATGCTGATGCTATTGCCTTCACAGGGCATAAAGGTCTCTTAGGTCCGCAGGGTTTGGGGGGATTTGTTGTTACAGAGTCCCTTGCGAAATCCATCGATACATTTATTGAAGGCGGTACTGGCAGCTTATCAGATCAAGAGATCCAGCCGGAGTATATGCCTGACAAGCTTGAAGCTGGAACCATTAATATCCCAGGTATTTATGGACTTAATGCAGCCTTAAAGTTTGTCAGAGATACAGGCACCGAGACCATAAGAGCAGGAGAAATAGATCTTGTAGAACGATTCCTGACAGGACTAAAGGAAATCGACCTAATACACGTAATTGGTAGAGATGACATAAAAAATAGAACCGGAGTAGTGTCAATTGATGTGCCAACAAGGGATAATGCTGATATATCCTATAAGCTTTACAGCGAATACGGTATAGCGACAAGGTGCGGGATGCACTGTGCGCCTTCAGCTCATCAGACCCTGGGTACATTCCCAAAAGGGACGGTGCGTTTCAGTTTCTCCCATTTCAATACAATTGAAGATGTAGATTATGCATTAGGAGCTTTAAATAAAATATTATACTAAACTAATAACCGGGAGCTTAATGCATCTCGGTTTTTTATTCGGAATCCTTGCAACAACAGGCTTAAAATTGTAAAATAATCATAGATTTCAATTTATTTTAGAATGAAAGGGATGGAAAATGGAAAAATTACAACTGTATGGATTTAATAACTTGACGAAGACTCTTAGCTTCAATATTTATGACGTATGCTATGCCGTAACGCCTGAGGATAAGCAAAAATACATCGAATACATCGATGAGCAGTACAACTCCACCAGATTGACAGAGATCCTGACAGAAGTAACAAGGATCATTGGTGCGAATCTGCTAAATATAGCAAAACAGGACTACGTTCCACAGGGAGCAAGTGTAAACTTTCTTATTACAGAGGAGAAGCTTCCTGATGTGTGCGTGGATCCTTCATGCAATTTAGGGGATGTTATTGCAAGTCCCAGAAACGTCATCGGACACCTGGATAAGAGTCATATCAGCGTCCATACTTATCCCGAATACCATCCTGACAGGGGTATTATGACATTTAGAGTAGATCTCGATGTATCCACATGTGGGCAGATATCTCCTTTAAAAGCCCTCGATTTTCTCTTTGAGAGCTTTGATTCAGATATTGTAATATGTGACTACAGGATCAGAGGTTTCACACGAGATCTGGATGGAACAAAGCATTTCAAGGACCATATAATCAATTCAATACAGGACTACATCTCTAAAGAAAATCTTAATAAATACAACAGCATAGACGTTAATGTTTACCAGGAGAACATATTCCACACAAAGATGATGCTTAAGGAGCTTGAACTTGATAACTATCTTTTTGAGATCAAGGAAGAGGACCTAACAGGCAGGCAAAAAAGAGAGATCCTGGATAAGCTAAACGAAGAAATGCACGAAATCTACTATGGGAGAAATTACGGAATTGACTACTAAAGGAGGGATATTGTGGAGCTTTGGTTTTCGGAAAAGAGTACAGAGACCTGTGAGTTTAAGATAAAGGTTAAAGCTCAGATATATTCTGAAGAAACGCCATTCCAAAAGATCGCTTTTTTTGAATCCTACGATTTTGGAAGGTTTTTTACCCTAGACGGCTTGATGATGGTAAACGAAAAAGATGAGTTCATTTATCACGATATGATAGTACATGTTCCGTTAGCTGTAAATCCTGAGATAAAGAGAGTTATGGTTATAGGCGGAGGCGACGGTGGAACAATTAGGGAGCTTACAAGGTATAAACATATTGAGCATATAGATTTTGTTGAAATAGATGAAAGAGTTGTTCAGCTGTGCAGGGAATACCTGCCTCAAACAGCATGCAAGGTAGATGATCCAAGGGTGCATCACCATTATGTTGATGGTATTAAGTTTGTAAAGGAAAATAAAGACTACTACGACCTTATACTGGTTGATTCAACAGATCCGATAGGGCCTGGAGAAGGACTTTTCACAAGAGAATTCTATACAGACTGCTACAACGCACTAAATGATAAGGGGATATTGATCAATCAGCACGAGAGCCCATATTACCCCAACTATGCAAAAGAAATGATAAAGGCTCATTCAAAGCTTAAAGCCATATTTCCAGTGTGCAAGGTGTACCAGTTCCATATGCCTACCTATGCCAGTGGACACTGGCTGTTCGGCTTCGCCAGCAAAGAACTTGATCCATTAATAGATCATAAGCCAGAAATCTGGGAATCTTTTGGATTGAAGACAAAGTACTATAACACAGAGCTTCATAGGGGGTGCTTCGCACTTCCAACATATGTAATTGAGCAGCTTGAGGATGCTAATTGAAACGGTTGAACTTTAGGAGCAGGACAAACTGCTCCTTTTCCAATGTATGTCTTGATGTTGAAATAGATGGATTACGTTAGGGTATATATTCTGAAGTAAACATACGAAAAGAGAGTGAATAATATGATGAAGTACAAGTTTACAGCCAAGGGTATTTGCAGTGAGTTTAATGTCTCAGAGATCGGGAAGCATTTTGGGATCGAAAAAAAAATTAAATGGGAAGAACCTCTCATTGTAAAGACGGATATTACCATAGGAAAAGCTGTTTATCTTTATCATTTTGGTGTTCTGGTTTTCCTGAACTATGATGAAGATGAAATGCTTGAATTCGTAAGGGAGATAAAGGCAATACCAGGGAGTATAAAGAGCATAAATACAGACATCGTTTATGGTGAGGTTGAGACATACACTCTTATAGAGGATCCCGAATCAGAGGAAAGTGAGCTGGAGTTTCAGGAGTACAGGAACAGCATAATAAAGAAGTTCCATGTTGACATGGCTGCTCTTGTTCTTGCAAAGTCTGTAGCTCTAGAGATAATTGAGATAAACATAGACAGGGCATTCGATGAGATAGAGGGAACCGTTGTCAGCCTTAGAAATGGAAAGGTAAAGACAAGCGAGAAAAAGACAATTTCAGCCATTGGGAAGATCCTTGCATTCAAGCATACAACCATTTCCTACATCATGATGCTGGATAAACCATCCATAACCTGGAAGGAAAGGGAAGCTGAAATCTTCTTTGATGAACTCGCTGAGCTATATGAGCTGGACGACAGATATGATAAGCTAAATGCCAAGATCGATGCACTACTTGATACTGCTGAGGTAATTGCAGATCTCCAGCACTCAAGGATGTCAAAATATCTTGAGATAGTTGTAATATTATTGATCCTGATCGAAGTGGTGCATGCATTTGAGGAGCCTATAATAAATTTCCTCAAAGCTCTCATAGCATTTTAGAAGGAAGCTGTTGCATTATTTGGGGGAAAGATATATGCACATAAGCAGGGTAAAGCAGCTAAATAATGAAACCAATAAGGATGGAGACTATGTCCTATATTGGATGCAGCACTCGCAAAGAACAAATGCTGACCACGCCCTTGATTTTTCTATCAAAATTGCTAATGATCTTTGTAAGCCACTTCTCGTTTGCTTTGGACTTACTGATGGATTCCCTGAGGCTAATCTGAGACACTACAGCTTTATGTTGGAGGGACTTAAGGAAGTAAAAGAAGATCTTGAAAGTGCAGGGATAGGATTTGTAATTGCTAAAGGGAACCCTGATGAGGCCGTATTACTTCTTGGTGAAAGGGCATGTGCAATAGTAAATGACAGAGGTTATTTGAGAGTAGAGAGAATGGAGACATAAAGCTGCTGAAAAAACAGACTGTTCCCTGCATCAAATAGAGTCTGATTTGATTGTCCCAATAGAGGAAGCTTCAGTCAAGGAGGAATACTCAGCTGCTACCATAAGAAAAAAGATAATGCTAAGACTGGAGGAGTATAATGACCTTGATGAGACGCCAACTATAATTAACAAGTTCAATAATAATCTTTATGATCTTATGATAATAAATCATTTGAGTACTGCTGACGTTAGTCTGATATTTGCAAAATAGGATTGCATAATATATAATCATCAATAACTGAATAATATATGGAAGACGGGTGAGAATCCCGCACTGTCTCGCAACTGTATTGGAGGAGCTGATGCTATACGCCACTGGGCAACTGGGAAGGCTGCGTTAATCAATGATACCTAAGTCAGGATACATGATTTGTCATTTTTCTTACGAAGGATAAGAAATGTCTATAATTAAGTATTTTGGCACTTATCTTACGATAGGTGCTTTTTATTTTAACTCAAAGGGAGGTTAGGATATGGGCGCAATAATGGTACAGGGGACTACTTCCTCTGCAGGGAAAAGTATACTATGTACAGCCTTATGCAGGATATTCAAGCAAGATGGAATGAAGGTTTACCCATTTAAGTCACAGAACATGAGCAGCAAATATCACAAGACAAAAGACGGAAAAATCATAGCAATTGCTCAGGCACTTCAAGCTTGGGCAGCAGGTCTTGAGCCCCACGAGAATATGAATCCAATACTACTTATACCAAATTCAGATTTGAGTTCTATGCTTATAATCAATGGTGAGGACTCAGGGGAAACGACCTCAGTCGATTATTTTAAGAACAAAGCGGTATTAAGAGAAATGATAACAGAAAGGTATAAGGAAGTTGAAAGCCTTAATGATCTAGTTATAATAGAGGGAGCGGGAAGTCCTGCTGAAATAAACCTCAGTAAAGATGACATTGTGAACATGGGTATGGCAAGGATTGCAGATGCTCCAGTTCTTCTTGTAACTGACATCGACAGGGGAGGATCGTTTGCTGCTGTATATGGCACTGTTATGCTCCTTGAAAATGAAGATAGAAGGAGAATAAAGGGAATTGTGTTCAACAAGTTCAGAGGGGATAGATCATTACTTGAGCCTGGGATCGAAATGCTGGAGAAACTTATTGATATACCTGTAGTAGGAATAATTCCATACATAGACCTGAATATAGCAGATGAAGATACTCTGACAGATAAAACAAAAAAATGTGAAGATGGATCGCAGACCCGAGATGAACTTGAAGAAGAACTTGAAAAGCTTGCAGAAGTAGTTAGAGCGAATATAGACATGGATATTATTTGCAAACTTGCAGGTATCTAAAATGATAGAAATAATTGCAGGTGTAATCTTAGATATTTTTGTAGGAGACCCAAAAAGCTTTCCACACCCTGTAAAGGCAATGGGCAAGTTAATATGCCTTGAAGAGAAGATAGTTAGAAAAATAATACATAATGATCTTAGTTTAAAGGTTGCCGGTCTTTTGATCGTTTCTATAAATCTGTTCATAGGTTTCTTCCTGCCGTTCTACTTATTAAAGTTACTTGAATCCAACAGGGCATTACGTTTCTTGCTGAGTACGTACTTAGTATATTCATGTGTAGCAGCCAGAGATCTTCATTTCGAGGCTTTCGAGGTGATCAAGGCGTTGAAAAGATCCTTGAATGAAGGAAGGGCAAGGCTGTCTTACATAGTTGGGAGAGATACCGACAAATTGCAGGAAGAGGATATATATAGAGCAGTGGTAGAGACGGTATCTGAGAACACGTCAGATGGAGTAATAGCCCCTCTGTTTTATATGATACTTCTCGGACCTTCTGGAGGACTGGCATATAAGTTTGCAAATACAATGGACTCTATGCTTGGCTATAAAAACGATAAATACAGATATTTAGGGTATTTCCCAGCAAGAGTAGATGATCTTCTAAATATTTTGCCATCAAGGATCACCTCATTGATGATGGTGTTAACATCAATCGGGAGATTTGACTTAAAGAATGGCTACAGTATATTAATGAGAGATCACTATAAACATAAAAGCCCCAACAGTGGTTGGCCTGAAAGTGCGGCAGCAGGACTTCTTGGGATAAGACTTGGAGGGGGGAGCTATTATGGAGGTGTCTTTGTTGATAAACCATTCCTTGGAGAGGAAGGCGAAGCATCAAGTGAAAAACATGTAAGAAGTGCAGTGGAAATAATGTACCGCACTGAGATTGGAGTTATTTTGATTTGGATATTGATATCGTACCTGGTATAATTGGAGGTCACACATGAAACATGGCGGAGATATACTTACCTACTTTGGGAATGAAAGAAAGAATATCATAGATTTTAGCAGCAATATAAATCCCATAGGATACCCTAGGGATCTTGAGGCTCAGTTGATCAAAAGCTTTGAAGATTTGAGGTACTATCCTGATATAAAATATAGAGTGCTTAAAAACAACCTATCTGAATATCTGGGGTGCAACGACAGTAATGTAATAGCTGGTAATGGAGCGATTGAGATAATCGACAGCTTTATTATGTCATTCGAAAGAGTAGTTGTAGTGATTCCTTCCTTTTCTGAATACGTTGAAAGGGCTTCAGTGCACAATAAAGAAATAGTAAAAATCAGTCTTGGCACGGATTTTATGATAAAACCTGAGATGTTTGAAATAGTTAAAAAAGGAGATCTTGTGATACTTGGGAATCCAAATAATCCTACAGGAAGAAGGCTCAGAAAAGAAGCTTTGCTTGAGTTATATGGAAGCATATCAAAGAAAAATGCATTTTTGCTTCTTGATGAAGCCTTTTATGAATTCTGCCCAATGGATTATGACAGTATACAGTTATTTCAAGTATTTAACTATAAAAATGTGGGGATAATACGAGCAGCAACAAAATTTTTTGGCCTTCCCGGAATAAGACTTGGATATTGTTGTGCAGATGTTATAACAGCCAAGATGATCTCTGAAACTCAAATGCCATGGAGTATAAATTCCTTTGCAGCCGCTGCATCAGAAATTATATTCAAGGATAAGGAGTTTATTGAAAACTCTAAGGAGTACATAGAGAAAGAAAGAATCTATCTACTTAATGCCTTAGAGCAATTCAAGATTCTCCAGGCATATACTACCGAAGCTAACTTTATACTGATTAGACTTTTCGGGGAATCAGAGGAAAAGATATTTGATTTTCTTCTGGAGATGGGTATTCTGGTTAGAAAATGCTCGAGCTTTGAAGGTCTTGTAGGAGATCATATCCGAATAGCAATAAAATCCAGAGCTGACAATGAGAGGCTCATTGGCGCACTAATGGGTTTCGAGAAGTTGTTGTATTGACTTATAGTTGTTATGGTGCTATCATCAAGAGGAATACAAATGAATAATATTTTATGTTCCGTTCGACAAATCGGACGGCTAAGAGGGAAACAGGTTAGAGTCCTGTGCGGTCCCGCCGCTGTAAGCGTGTTGTAGTATTCGTATCCACTGAGGAAACTCGGGAAGGTGAATCCTGCGTATAACGTAAGCCAGAAGACCTGCATAAAATATCGTTCCAGCCAACGGGCAATTGGCAGAGGAATGGATGACCGCAGGTATATTTGCGGCTATCGATCTAAGAACAGTAAATTCGGACTGTAGCTAAGGCTACAGTTCTTTTTTTATTTATTTCGACTTAGACTCTGCCTGTAAGAAGAAAGTAAAAAAAAGAAAGGGGAGTTAGAAATGGAAAAAAAGTATCACGTAGTGTTCAAGAAAATCGATGAGGAAACAATGTTTGGCGAGGAGATGACGAGGGAAGACATCCACCGCATAAGGAAAGACAAGTCCATAATTATAATCAAGATTTCAGACATTAAATAGGATGGGGGATATAACATGAGAAATAATAAGCTATTACTGACCTTTTTACTACTGATAAGCCTTCTGCTTCCGGCCTGTACTACCGCTGGTCCATCAGCACAACCTCAGCCAGAGGCTTCTGTTGAAACCACTGTGAAAAGTGAGCTGCCAACTACAGACCCCGCAGGAAATGCCATAGTAGTCCCAGAAAAAATTGAAAAGATAGTATCTCTCGCACCATCAATAACCGAGATATTGATTGAAATGGGTTACGCGGATAAGCTAGTAGCAGTTGACCTCCAGTCAAAAAAACTTGAAAATCTTCCCGAAGGACTGGAATATTTTGAACTGATGTCTCCAGATGCTGAAAGACTGGTTGCAATGAAACCTGATATAATCTATGCTTCAACATTAAGTATCGGTGATGGAGCAGACGTTTTAAGCCCACTTAAGGAGTTTGGGATATCTGTAGCCTATATCCCTTCAAGCGATAGTATTGATGGGATATACAAGGATATTGAATTTGTAGCTGCAACGCTCCAAAACCAGGCTGAAGGGGATAGAATAGTTGCTGAAATGAGAGAGAGGATAGAAGAAATAAGGAGTCTGAGTGAGACCATAACTGACAAAAAGACTGTTTACTTTGAGATAAGCGCTGCTCCCTATATGTACAGCTTTGGTAAGGGTGTGTTTCTTGATGAAATGATCGAAATAATTGGAGCTGAAAATCTGCTCGCTGATCAAGAGGGCTGGATATCAGTTTCTGAAGAGTTGATACTAAGTAAAAATCCTCAGGTAATACTTACGAATGTGAACTATATCGAAAATCCAGTTGAAGAGATAAAAGAACGTGCTGGGTGGGACTCTGTTGAGGCAATAAAAAACGGAGAAATCTACTATATCGACAACATGTCAAGCTCACTCCCCAATCAAAATATAGTAAAAGCACTGGAGGAAATGCTAAGAGCAGTATATCCGGAGCTTAATTGATCATGAGTACGGCCCAAAGAGCTGCTTTTGCGGCAGTATTAAGCTTCGTAGTCCTGGTCTTGGGAGTGGGTATTGGAAGCGTGTACATACCCCCTGCGGAAGTACTTAAAATATTTGGTGAGAAACTTCTTGGCATAAGCACCGACTCAAGTCATACAGTGGCATCAATAGTATGGGACATAAGGCTTCCAAGAGTATTATTGGCATATATTGTGGGAGCGGCATTATCGGTAAGTGGGGCAGTTATGCAATCGGTTCTTAAGAATCCTCTTGCATCCTCCTATACACTGGGAGTCTCCTCCGGAGCTTCCTTTGGTGCAGCTATCATCATAGTGACAGGGCTAAGACTGCCTGTATTCGGAGCATTTACACTTCCATTCACTGGTCTTGCATTTGGGATTATTACCGTAATACTCGCTATCAGCTTTGCCTCAAGATTGGACAGCAATATGGAAAATAACACAATAATACTGGTAGGAATAGTATTTTCATTATTTATAAATGCAATTCTTACTATGATAACAGCCCTATTCAGGGATAAGGTTGCACAGCTTACATTCTGGCAGATGGGTAGCTTCTCACTAAAGGAGTGGTCGAGTATATATATCTTGCTCCCGATCTTGATTACACTTGTCTCCATACTGCTTTTGTATTCTAAGGAGATGGATATATTGACTTTTGGTGAGGAACAGGCATTTGCTATAGGTGTAGACGTTCAAAGGGTTAAGTGGCTGCTGCTGGGACTTGCTGCAGCGCTGACTGGAAGTGCAATCGCTTTTGTTGGCGTTATAGGATTCATCGACCTTGTGGCTCCACATATAGTAAGGAAATTATTCGGATCCTCTCACAGCATCGTTCTACCAATGACTGCAATTTTTGGGGGCTCATTCATGGTAGTGTGTGATTTGATCGCAAGAACGATAATTGCACCCATAGAGCTACCGGTTGGTGCGATTACAGCGATGGTAGGGGCACCTTTTTTCACTTATCTCTATTTCTCAGGGAGGAGGAGTTCTCAATGCTGAGTATTAAAAAGCTTTACGCTGGCTACAATGGTTACGACGTACTTAAAAACATATCGGCTGAAGTTGATAATAATCAGAATCTTTGTATAATTGGAGGCAACGGTTGTGGCAAGACGACACTTATAAAGGCTATAGCTGGTATGATCCCCTTCAGGGGATCTATTACACTTGATGGTGAGAATACAGCTTCGATGAGGCGACTCGAGCTGGCCGAAAAGATGGCAGTAATGACTCAGATTTCATCAGTGTACTTCTCTTATTCTGTATTTGAAACCGTGTTAATGGGAAGATATGCTAAAATTAAGAACACTTTTCTAAAAAAGCACACTGCATATGATAAGGAAGTTGTATACAGCTGCCTCGAAGCAACCGGGTTAAAAGATCTCAGAGACAGGCCTATCCTGGAGCTATCTGGCGGGCAATTGCAAAGAGTACATCTTGCAAGGGCTATAGCTCAGCAGCCTCAAATAATATTACTGGATGAACCCACCAACCACCTGGACCTTAGGTATCAAGTAGAAATAATCGACTTCCTAAGAGAATGGTCAAAAGAGGAAGGCCATTCAGTCATAGGTATTTTACATGATATAAACCTTGCAGTTAGACTTTCCGACAAGGTGCTGCTGCTTAAGGACGGACAACAGGTAGGCTATGGAAAGACAGAGGAAGTAATCGATAAGGCATTACTGAAGAAGGTATATGACATGGACGTTGTAGAATATATGGTCAAATCCTACAAAAGGTGGGAGAGGCTTGATTGGAGGAATTCAAATGAAAGGGTTGTATAGAAGCAAATATGAAGCGTATCCTTTTTTGAGCGACCATGGAGACGACTTAAGGTGTGATTTTGAAATACTTACAGATGAAACTGCCAGCTTAATAGGGTTATTAAGATCAGATATTGAGGATGAGTTCCTGAGGGAAGAGCTTTTAAAGATCTGCGAGATAACCTATCATATCAACCCTAGTCTTAGGACATTTTTCTCAGTTACTGAGGAGGAAATGGAGTGGTTAGAGGAGGCAACCCGATGGCTGTCTGAGGAGACCAAGGGGAGATACCAAAGATTTGTACTTACTCAAGGCTCTAAATCAGCTTGCCAGGCTCATGTGATAAGGACAAAATTCAAGGAGATAGTGAGGATGATATACAGACACGTCCACAAGGGGAACAGAGTCCCCGACGCACTGATAGATGCCTGCAATATCCTTTCCAATTATTTCTTTTTCCTCGCATTAAAGTTAAACGAGCTTGAAGAAGTGGCTGAGGTGGAGTATCAGAGCAGGAATTATAAATAAATATCAAAAAAACAAAATCTACATAAGACCAACATAATTGGAACACATCTATCTTCTATACTTAAAACATAGAAAGCAGTAAACAAATAAAAAAAGGAGAGTGTAGAAGATGAAAAAATCAGTAGTAATGTTGGCAGTGGTAGTAATGATGCTTGGGACGATGGGTGTAGCCTTTGCGGATGCAAGCTGGGGTCCGGCAGCGATTTATGCAACATATTCTGACAAAGCTGATACAGAAGAAGAAGCATATGAACTGAAGGTCGAAAAGGATATGACCTTCGGAGAAATGGCTCAGGAAGAAGGAATCTACGATGAGTTCAAGGCCGCAGCTCTTGCAGGCAAAGAAACAATGCTTGATCAGTTGGTAAAAGACGGTAAAATAACCCAAGAAAAAGCTGATGAAGTACTTAAAGCAATGGAAGCTTGCGATGGAGACAGCCAAGGCCTACTGAAGGGAACCGGACTATTCGGACAAAGAAACGGTAATGGTCAAGGAGCAGGCAATGGGCAAGGAAACGGAGCAAAAGCTGGCAACGGTGAAGGATTTGGTGGTGGAGCTCAAAACAGAGGTGGAAACGGCGGTAACGGACAGAGAATTATGGATGGAAGCTGCATAGAAGATTAACTTTAATAGAGCCAGGGATGTTTAGTCCCTGGCTCTTTATTTGAAACCTATTCACTACCGTGTTATAATTTTTTCAGAATAAGTAGTCCAATACCACGAAAGAGAAGGTAAGGAATAATGTGCATCTGATCTAAGACATCAGCCTGATAGTAATGGAAAGCCCTTGTAATATTGGGCATATTTTCATGCGATAAAGAGGGGGAGTTAACAGATGCTTTTAATAAATGCAAAAAACATTAAGAAATATTACGGTGACCGACTAATAATTGATCTTCCTGAGTTGAGTGTATTTGAAGGTGACAGAATTGGCATAGTAGGGAACAACGGAGCAGGGAAGACTACATTGGTTGGTCTATTGACCGGGGATATATTGCCTGATAGCGGTACGGTTGATATAAGATGCAGCTATAGTTATATTTCTCAACTGGATGTTCCTAAAATAAAATCAATATCTTCGGAGTTTGCTTCAAAGCTGAATATTCCTGAAGTATATACAGAAACAATGAGTGGTGGAGAGAAAACCCGATTTAAATTGGCCACAGTAATGCAAAATAATGATACACTTATTATTGCAGATGAACCGACGAGCAATCTTGACATTGAAGGTATTGAGGAGTTGGAAAAGACTCTTAATGAACATAAAGGTGGGCTAATCATTATCTCTCATGACAGAAAGCTTCTTGACTCCTGCTGCAATAGTATCATAGAGATTGAAGACGGCAGGATTGAAATATATGAGGGGAACTATTCAAGATTTATTCAGCAAAGAGAGGAAAGAAGAGAGAGGCAGATATTTGAATACCAGCAGTATAAAAGAGAGAAGGAAAGACTTCAGGAATCAATGATTCAGATCAGTGAGAAGTCAAAGTCAACAAGAAATGCTCCAAGGAGAATGGGTAATTCTGAGGCAAGACTCCACAAAATGGGAGGTCAGAGCGCGAAGAAAAATCTGGACAACAGGAAAAAAGCCGTCCAAACAAGGATTGAGCACCTTGAGAAGAAAGATAAACCCAAGGAAGCAAAGCCTGTCCATGTAGACCTTTCAAAAGGTCTACTGCAAAGCAGGAGGATAATCTCAGGTGAGGGTATAAATAAAAGCTTTGGTGAAAAGGTAATCTTTGAGGACGCTGAGTTTCTTGTCGGGCCAAGAGAAAAACTAGCACTTGTGGGACCTAATGGCTCAGGGAAAAGTACACTTATTAAAATGGTCCTTTCAGACGAGGGAGGCATAAAGAAAGCAAAAAGTGCCAAGATAGGATACTTCAGTCAGAACTTTGAGATTTTAGATCAGAGCAGTACGCTCCTTGAGAGTGTACTAAAAGACAGTCCCTACTCAGAAACCTATGTAAGAACAATGCTTGGGAGACTTCTTTTCAGAAGAGATGACGTTCATAAAAGGATCGAGATGCTAAGCGGGGGAGAAAAAGTAAAGGCATGTGTTGCAAAGCTTATACTATCCGATAACAATCTACTGATAATGGATGAACCAACCAATTACCTGGACATAGCATCCATAGAAGCATTGGAGGAAGCGATGTCAGACCATGAAGGAAGCATGCTGTTTGCCACTCATGACAGAGCTTTGATCGATAGAATAGCAACAGGATTACTGATAATCACAGGGAAAAAGATCGTTAGGTTTGATGGGAACTATGAGGAGTACCTGCAATATGGAAGTAGGATCAAAAAAGATGATTCCTCGGAGACTCTTGCGGTTTTGGAGAACAGGCTTTCTATCCTCGTAGGACAGCTAGCATCAATCAATGATACAGAAGAAAAGAATAGGCTAGAGCAGGAATACTTCCTTACAGCCGAAAAGATAAAAGAACTGAGACGTAATAAGTAGGTGTTTCCACACTCTCTAAGTGGGTAAAAGTGCCTTGATTGAGGCAAAGGAGATGATTTAATGAAGATTGCAATAATAGTTGGGAGCCTGAGGGAAAAATCCTTTAATAGAAGAATTGCGGAGTTCATAAAACAAAGATATGAAGGTGAACATGAAATGGAGGTCAT
This sequence comes from Gudongella oleilytica, assembly GCF_004101785.1. NCBI lineage: Bacteria > Bacillati > Bacillota > Tissierellia > Tissierellales > Tissierellaceae > Gudongella > Gudongella oleilytica. The sequence continues at coordinate 2,207,686 of NZ_CP035130.1, read as the reverse complement.
TAGATTAAATGACCTGCCGTTATTCAACGAGGATTTCGAGAAGGATCCTCCACAGTCTGTAAAGGAGTTCAAAGAAAAAATAAAACAAAGTGAAGCAATACTGATAATAAGCCCAGAGTATAACCATTCGATCCCCGGAGGGATGAAAAATGCTCTGGACTGGTGCTCCAGAGTCGATCGAGTGTTTGTAAATAAACCTGTTTTGATAATGGGTGCTTCAAATGGCAATGTCGGTACCGCAAGAAGTCAATCTGAGATCCGGCAGGTGCTCAATGCACCAGGATTATCAGCTTTGGTACTTCCAGGGAACCATCTCCTCATAGCAAACGTTCAGGATCATTTTGATGAGAATGGAAATTTTGCAGATGAACGAACTATTAAATATCTGGATAAGGTTATGGAGAACTTAATAAAATGGGCTGAGAAGATAAAATTATAAAATCCACGGCAGTCGCCGAGGATTTTATAATAACTAAACTGCCCATTCTCCGTCCATAAAAACCTCGATCTCTTCTCCATCTTGAGTAATCCCCACAATTGAAAGATCGGATGTGCCTATCATAAAGTCCTCATGGGTGAAGGAGTCGTTGACTTCATGTGCCTCAAGTTCTTTCTCGTTCATGGAAGGACCTCCTTCTATACAGGTAGGATATGCCTTACCAAGAGCCAGGTGACATGCTGCATTTTCATCAAATAGAGTATTCATAAATAGTATCCCTGCTCTTTCAATAGGTGAGCTGTACGGAACAAGTGCCACCTCCCCCAGATACCTTGAACCCTCATCCATGTCAAGAAGCTCAGCCAGCAAATCATGGCCTGTCTTTGCTTCAAAGTCGACAACCTTACCATTTTCGAAAACAAGGCTGAAGTTATCTATCAGATTTCCTCCATAGTTAAGAGGTTTTGTACTGTAAACAACACCATTTACTCCGTACTTTGCAGGAAGAGTGAACACTTCCTCTGTAGGCATATTAGCTACAAAAAGATCTCCCTTGGCATTTACACTTCCCCCGCCAGCCCATATGTGGCCTTCAGGAAGTTCTATCATAAGATCTGTGCCGTTATTGGAGGTATAGTGAAGCTTGGCAAATTTCTTTCCATTAAGATAATTTACCTTTTTCTTAAGCGTTTCTATATGCTGTTTCCAGGCCTCAACAGGATCATCGCTGTTCATTCTCGTTGCTTCGAGGATAGCATCCCAAAGCTTTTCAACAGCTTCTCCCTCCTCCACCTCCGGGAATAATTGTTTAGCCTAGGAAATAGTTGGAATAGAGGCAACGCACCAAGAATTAATGTCGTTCATAGTGTAGTTTCTGTATTCCTTTAAGCCAATTCCGGAAGCTTTATTATTGGCTGATATTTTTCTTGTGTCTATACCCTGGAGCAATTGAGGATCCTCAGCTGAGATATATATAAAGTTACCACCCTTTTTTGCAAATTCCTCCATAGGTTCTGCCTTCCATCTTGGGAAGCTCTCAAAGACCTCAAGCGGCGCATTCTCATATTTGAGTCTGGTAAGGACGTCATCCGTCCAATTCATGTAAATGTCTGTACATCCATGCTGATAGGCAATTTTTGCCATCATTCTTACGAATTCTGCACCTTCGACGGGAGCAGAGATAACAAGAGGTTCGCCTGGCTTTAGATTTACACCAACCTCAACAAGCAACCGGGCATACTCTTCCATTTTTCCCTTAAAGCTTGACATTTGATCACCCCAATTTAAGAATCTACCATCAGTTTACCTAATAAACGGGATAATGTAAACAACTCCTCCAAAATTAGCTTTAGTTTAACGTGATAAATGAAATGTAAATGGCTATATTATCAAATACTCACTTGATATCATACAATTGACAGCGATTGACTCTCATACCGGCTTTATACTTAGACAATTCTCTCCAAATAGAGCAAAAATCCTTATAAGCATTAAAAATTGCCTGAAGAATACGTTGCTTGTGGTTTTCAAATCATACGGAACGATAATGTTCATAACATTTATTGAGCTTTCGGGAGGACTGATTTTGATTGATGTACCAAATCCTATCCTTATAGCAATGATCATAGCAGCCTTCGATATACTGCCTCTCTTTGGAACTGGAGGGATAATGGTTCCATGGGTAATTTTTAATCTCGTTATCGGAAGCTATGGAAGGGCGTTGGGGCTGTTTATACTCTATGTATTTGTAACGGTAGTTAGAAATATGATAGAACCAAAGATCGTAGGGGGGCAGCTGGGGATACATCCTATCGTCGCTTTGATGAGTATGTTCATAGGAGCTACCTACTTCGGTATCCTTGGATTATTCGGTTTCCCGATCACTCTTTCGCTTTTGAAGCACTTAAATGATGAAGGAATAATAAAGGTATTCAAGTGATGTAATGGCTTGTTCGAATGAATCAGCCTTCATCATATCAACTTGAGTTAACTATTTATTGATAAACGATAAACTATTCGCTATAATATTCCTGAGGGCTATAAAAGAGGTGTAATATATGAAAAAAGGAACAACACTATTCCTAAAGCTGGCAGTAATAATTATTGCACTGCCAATACTTGCATTGTGTGTTTTGGGGCTGCCAACTATCGTAAGAAGCTCAATTGCTCACCCATGGGAATTGAACAGGTATTTGTACGGTATAATCGGGGGAATGTATGTAACAGCCATTCCATTTTTCTACGCCCTGTATCAGGCAATGAAGCTGTTAGGGTATATTGATAAAAGTAATGCTTTTTCCTTTGATTCAGTGCAGGCACTGAACAGGATCAAGTGGAGCGGGCTCACTATTAGCGCAATATATATAGTATTAATGCCATTGTTCTATATAATAGGCGAGCTGGATGATGCTCCCGGTGTAATATTGATTGGTATGGCATTCACATTTGCACCTGCGGTGATTTCAGTATTTGCTGCTGTACTCCAAAGGCTGTTGAAGGAAGCTATAGAGTTCAAGGCTGAAAACGAGCTTACAGTGTGAGGTGGTGGAAATGGCAATAATAATTAATTTAGATGTAATGCTTGCCAAAAGGAAAATGAGCGTTACCGAGCTCTCAGAGAGAGTGGGAATAACAATGGCAAATTTATCAATACTGAAAAATGGTAAAGCAAAAGCAATCAGATTCTCCACCCTTGAAGGCATTTGCAGCGCACTTGACTGCCAACCTGGAGATATACTTGAATACAGAGAAGACAAATAGGATCCCTCGGGGATCTTTTTTCATACCTAAAACTTTAACACTTTACTAAAATAAAAAAGGATGTATAAGATATCTAATATTCTTTTTTGACGGAGTGATGACAGTGGTAAAATATGCTAAAAGAATGCAAAACAAGGATTCTTTACTGAAGGCAATGGCAGAGGTACAAACTGCATGAGGCTTTGCTTCAGCTCAGTACCGGTTGACAAGATCAACCTTGGTATAGAAAGGCTGGGGAGAATCATAAAACAAAGGTTAAGTTAATAAAGCTTTACAAAGATTTCACATTTAGGACACGAAACCTTAACAATTTTCCTATATACTGATAACAGATAGTAAACAACACTGTCCCCCATTCATTTATATAGTATGCTGCTTCATACAACTTGAGCTCCATATACGGAGCTCATTTTCTTTTTTGAATTTTCAAATTTTGTTCTGAAAAGGAGGATTTCCCAGCTAAATGTAGTATATTAATATTTAAGAGAGCAATTGCGAAAGGGAGATTTGAAACCATGAAAACATACAATCAGGACAGTCTATTTGATAAGCAATCCCAAAATAACCACAAATTGGATGTGGTCAGAATGGACTACATTGAAGCTCAAGCATTGACTTGGAAGGAGTTGTTCCAGGGTTATGAAAAGCTCTATGCAATTACATATTCATCAGCCATTGGATTTGCATCCGAGCTTCTAAAGCTATTTGACTATGCTGAAATAATATTTGGTTACGAAGGAGTTATAAACTACGATCTACATGAGGTCATGGCTTATCAGCAAAGGACAATTGAGAATCTCAAGGAATCAGCTAGCAACAATAAGATTGATCTTGCAAAAAGGATAGATGACGGTTCATTAAAGCTTCATGTTGCGGATAAAAAGCTTTCTCATGAGAAACTATATCTTCTTGAAGCAAATGACGGCAGTAAAAGAGTTATTACAGGGTCTGCAAATATGTCCTACTCAGCATTTAGAGGTCTACAAAGAGAAAATATCATATACATTGATGGTGATAAGGCTTTTGCTTGGTATTTCAAGCAATATCTGGAACTAAAGTCTGACAGCACCTCTGAAATTACCAAAAAGGCTCTCGGGATAGAAGATTTCACTGAAGAAGTAGATGAATTGCCGATTTTCAATAAAGTAAAAGTACAGAAAGCCATGATTATTGAAAAGGAAACAGTAAACGTAGATGCAATAAAATTTGTATTCTCAGTTGATGATCTGTCAAAGCAATATAAAAAGAGCATACCACCATCGGACAGAAAAGGTAAAGTATTCCTGTCACCAGACAAAGTAGTCGAAACCAGAAGGAGGCTTATAGAGAATAAAAGGATAGATCAGGAGATGAGATCCGAGTATCCTGCTCTAGTCCTGGATTATGACAATAAAAGGGCCGTTCTCAATGATATTCCGCTAAATCTTGAACCGGACACTGAAGAAATAAGAAGAGATGCAGCACTATTTTTAGAGTACATGAACGGATATGAAAAATTTTATGGAAATGTGGCAGAGATGCAAAGCAAATACTATGCATTTGCTGTGTGGTTCCTAACAAGTCCATTCATGGCAATTATGAGAATAACTGCTGAAAGGAACAATAGACCACAACTTCCTTACCCTGTATTTGGGCTCATATACGGCAAATCAAAGGCAGGAAAAACATCATTTCTTGAAACTCTTTTAAAGATGATGATAGGTCAAAAGACAAAGCTCGTTGCACCTGACTTTACAAGAACAAACATCGACGGTCTAAAACGAGTGGTAAAAGGAGCTCCAATAATTGTAGACGACCTTAACCAGAGCAGGTTTAGTACTCATGCAATAGAAATGATAAAGAATGACGATTTTGGAGTGTTGGAGAACAACGAATCTTTCCCAGCCGTTGTAATAAGTGCAAATGAAGACGTAAAGGCAGTCGCACCAGAAATAATTAGGAGGACTGTTATTTGCCATGTTCAAGCCGGGCTCACCAACAGGGAGGTCATGAGGGACAGGATTGTCAGAAAGGTTCAAAGCAACATAGGGACAGCTCTATACAGGGAATTTCTAAGGAGGATGTTCGAAATAATCCCATCACTAATTGATGAATTGATGGATCAAACTATTGAATACAACCCTGATATACTTGCGGAAGCTTCTTCGGTGTTTTATGAGATACTATCTGAAAACACGGATGTTGAACTACCAATATTCATAAGAAGATTAAGCTTAGATGACTACTTTGGCGAAAAAATTACCAGCTCCCAGGCAATAGATACCATTAGAAGAGCTTGGATGATCAATAAAAAAGCATTTTCCTACGATAAAAAGCAAAATACCTTGACCTATAATGCCGGTCAAAACTGGGATGCAAGCTATATAGTCAAGGAGTTGCCCGAAGATCTTGAAGCAAAACAATCGAGAGAGCTTGTGGTGTTCGACATAGACAAAGCATCTAAGTTTTTTGAAATAGATTTTAAAAAGGAATTCAGTTGGATAGGAAGGTTTGTTAAGTAGATTATATTTGTATCTATCCATTACTATTTCAATATCCTTAGATACCCATAGGAGGAGTTGAGAAAAGTGTTTGATTTTCTGGAAGACATGTTCTTGGCTCTCCGCTTCATTATCCAGTTCATGACCCACGGGTTGAGTATTACAGGTGCTGTTGCAGCTTCAATTGAGGTATTGCAGATATTGCTTGGTATCTATGGATCTAAGGTAAAAAAGAAAGGCAAGTACTGGCTTATGGCCCATAGAACGATTGCAGTAATGCTTCTTATTGCTATTTTGATACATATCGAATGAGCAACTAATTTAATATAAATAAACCAAGAAAATTGAGTAGATAAAAAAACCGATAATATATTGGGATTGGTGCTGTCTTAATTAGAAATACGAATAATGTGGGTGCTCTGGGGCTTTATACTGAGATGGTTGCGGAATCTGGCATGTTTTCAGTATTATGCTGCAATGCTTCCCCAGCAATGGCTCCATGGGGAGGTATGGAGCAATTCTTTGGCACTCAGCCTTTTTCTATTGGTATTTACACGGGGAATGATTTTGTTATTTCTGCTGATATGGCAACATCAGAGGTTGCTAGAGGGAAAATACGCCAGGCTGCAAGAGAAGGGAAGGAGATCCCTGATACTTGGGCTTTAGACATAGAAGGGAATCCTACTACAGATCCAATAGAGGCTATAAAGGGGGTCCTTCTTCCAATTGGTGGAGCTAAAGGCTCAGCAATAGCTCTTTCTATAGATATTCTTGCAGGTATGATATCAGGTTCAAATTATGCACCGAATGTCCGAGCTATCCATTATCCGGAGGGACAGGCAGGTATTGGTTGTTCACTAATTGCGATTGACATAGAGCATTTTATTTCATTGGATGAATTCAGAACCAAAATGAACGATTATATACAGAATATAAAGAGTATGAAAAAAGCGAATGGCTTTGATAAAATATCTCTTCCTGGTGAGAATAGCAAGCAAAGGGAGAAGCATTCCATGGAGAACGGCATTGAGCTTTCGGAGAAAGCGATAGAGTCCCTGGACAAGATTCTGGAGGGAATTGGTTCTAATAAGAGAATCATGATGAATAATAGCCAAAACTAGTAATGCAAGTATTGGGAGGGTTAGAATTGTTAAACGGTATTTACACGCCAGTAGTAACACCATTTGATATAGAAGAAAGAATCGATTACATAAAGATGGACCATAATCTTGATAAATGGGGTAAGACAGATCTTGACGGCATAGTGGTACTCGGATCAAACGGTGAATTTGTATATCTTAATGATGGAGAAAAAAAGGAACTTGTTAATCACGTTGTAAAGAATTTCAACAGGGAAAAGAAAATCATCGTTGGCGCGTCATGCGAATCCACTATAGAGACCATCAAAGACTGCGAGGAATACAGTAAAATCGGAGCTGATGCAGCTTTGGTATTGCCTCCTCATTATTATAAGGGAAGTATGAAAGAAAGTGTCTTACACAAGTACTTTGAAGATGTCGCTGATAGATCTCCGATACCATTGATGATTTACAATATGCCGGGAAACACTGGAATCAACTTATCTTCAAGCTTAGTTGCAAGTTTGAGTCGACATGAAAACATTGTCGGTATTAAGGATACATCAGGCAATATTGTTCAGATTTCTGAAATTGTCAGAGATACTGCTGAGGATTTTTCAGTATTTGCTGGTAACGCAGGGTATCTTTTACCTGCACTCAGTGTTGGCGCTAGGGGTGCAACGCTTGCACTGGCAAATGTACTACCTGAGGAGTGCTGTGATTTGGTATCTTTATTTAGGGATGGGAAATTAGATGAAGCAAGAGAATTACAGCTCAAATTGATTGAGATAAATTTTACTGTTACCGGAAAGCTTGGAGTTGCAGGCTTAAAATATGCAATGGACCTAATGGGATACATGGGAGGAGAAGTTAGGAGGCCTCTAATAAGACTCTCAACGGAAGATAGACAATATGTAGAAAAGCTGATTGCCCCCTTTAGAAGATAGTAAACGATGTAAAGCAGGATATGATTATTATCCTGCTTTACATCGTTTTACCCATAAAAGTTCCCATTCTTCTCCTTTAAATACTCAAGCTCTTCCGGTGTGGACTCCCTTCCAAGATCTTCATTTTGATAAGGGTACCTGCCAAATTTATCCAGAACCTTCCTGTGAAGCTTCTCAAAGTATAGGGTTCCTCCGCCATCCTCAAGCTCTTCAAAATATTTCATAGCCCAATCATGAAGTTTAGTTGATTCTGAGTGCATGAAGGGCAGCAGTATGAATTTCTTTTCATCCGGAGTCAGTTTGTGGTAATCGGGGTTACTAATGACCTCCTGCGAAAGTGCAATAGCCATCCTGTCCTGAGTGTATGTCCTGATATCGTTTCTGAAAAGGTTTCTTGAAAACTGATCCAGAACGATTATCTCAGCCAATCGCCCCCTTATATCTTTTCTCCATTCCACAAGTAATCCTTGCCTTGCAGCCTCCCAGGTCTCAAGGAACTCCGTCCTGATTTTTTCGTCAAATTCATTGTTCTCATCAAAATGGAGAGGCACATGCTCCTGGTCAAACCAAAACTTGAGGACATCCTCATAGGTTTTCACTGCCATATTATCAATCCTTTCTTAAATCATTTGTTTTTGTCTATATACCAGATAGGTATATATTGTAATCATAAACCTGCCAAGAATTAGCTTAAGCAAGTACTTGATTGTGAATGTCAATGAAGAAGTTGACCAATTGTATTTACTAGTTCAGCAATAGGTGATGTTCCAATTGTACAACTTACAGGGATTCCATCAAAACAATCAATAATCGGGGACAAATATATTTTCCCAGCAGGTATGTGAAATCCTGTGATATCTGTTAGCCAATTTATCATTATGATATTTTCTACTTTAATGACAAAATTGAGGATCAAATCATAAAGGAGGGAATCATTACAAGGGAGCTCATTCAAATAGCAGAAGGTAAAGAAACTGATAGACTATTCCTTCAATTTTAGCCTATTCTGGATGTTGAAAGCAACAGGATCAGCGGCTTCGAGGCCCTGGCAAGACTTAGAAGCAGAAAACTGGGCATGATATCACCCAATGAGTTCATACCTATCGCCGAGAGGAAGAAACTGATAATCCCGATAGGTGATCTGATAATCGATGGAGCTCTAAGGTTTCTTACAAAGCTAAGAGAAACTGGAAGGACCGATCTGACAGTATCTATTAATATCTCAACAATCCAGCTGTTAAAGCCTGATTTTGAGAAGAAGCTTTTAGCCTTGGTCAGGAATTTTAAAGTTGATCCCCAAAATATTGAAATTGAGGTAACAGAGTCAGTATTTGCAGCAAACCTCGAGGATATTAATGAAATCCTTGGAGATCTTAAGGCCAGTGGGATCAGTATTGCAATAGATGACTTCGGTACAGGCTATTCATCTCTTGCGAGGGAGATCGAGATCAATGCAAGCTGCCTTAAAATTGACAAGTACTTCATTGATAAGCTGTTGGAGATAGAGCCTCAAAACACATTGGTAAGCGATATAATGTCGATGGGACACAAGCTTGGCTATTATATAGTTGCTGAGGGCGTTGAGCATGGATCGCAGCTTGAATACCTGAAGACTAATGGGTGTGACAAAGCTCAGGGCTACTTTATATCAAAACCACTCGATGAAGATAAAGCAATAGATTCACTTATGAGAGAACCTGGCAGATGATGTCAGGATCTCTCATATATTGGGTATAGGCATACAGAATTTGCGAAATACTAAAATACATATGAATGGAGGAATAAAAATGAATGAGAGAAAGTTCAGTAATGATGAATTATCAAGAAGGCTCTATGAAGCAATGAAAAAAGGTGAACCTATGGAGATAATAAGCGGGCTGGATGGATCATTAACCGTTAAGGATGCATATGACATACAGCTGATGAACGTGGAAAGAGCTCTTGAGGATGGAGAGATAATCAGCGGAAAGAAAATTGGCCTTACCTCTAAACCTATGCAGGAGCTTTTCGGGATAGATGAACCAGACTATGGTCATCTGTATAAAAGCACCGAGGTTCCAAATGGCGGATCAATAAAAATTGAAACCTTAAACAAGCCTAAGGTTGAAGGCGAGATAGCATTTGTACTGAAGGATGATTTGAAAGGCCCAGGGGTAACTGTTGAGGATGTCTACAGAGCGACAGATTATATTTCAGCGTCGATCGAAATAGTTGATACCAGATACAGGGACTGGAAAATAAAGCTTGTTGATACAATTTCCGACAATGGCTCCAGTGTACTGTATCTGATGGGAGACAAAAGGTTTGGTGTTGATCAGATACATATTCCGGAAATTGAGATGACCCTTTATAAAAATGGGGAAGAGATAAATAATGGGACCGGGGCTGACGTTCTTGGTAATCCCGCAGAGGCTGTTGCATGGCTTGCAAATAAGCTGCAGGAGTTCGGAGTCCAGCTAAACAAAGGTGATGTAATTTTGTCGGGAGCTATCACTGCTGCGCCTGAAGCTACCGGGGGAGATGTATTCGAATGTGTATTCAGTGATCTTGGGAGTGTTAAGGTAACATTTGAATAGTAATAAAGGCTTCCGGAATTTCCCGGAAGCCTTTATTACTATTTTCCTAGCTTTAGCCTGACGATTTCCGAAAAAAACTCTGCTCCAGTCTCAAGAATAGAATCATTATAATCAAATACCGAATTGTGGAGAGGAACCATATTGTTTGGATCATTATTTTTAAGTCCGCCGACGAATACAAAGCAGCCAGGGACCTTATCCATAAAGCACCCAAAGTCTTCGGACACCATCATTGGGACACAGTCTGGGAAAGTCTTTTCCTCACCGACGATATTTTTGGCAGCCTGCAATGCAGTTTGTGTTTGCTCTGACCAGTTGATCGTAGGGGAGAACTCATGAGTATATTCGAAGTTACATTCAGCATCATTTGCCTGACAGATACCCATACATATCTTTCTCATCCTATCTTCGATAAGAGCCTGGATCTTAGGGCTGAAGCTCCTTGTGTCTCCCTTTATTATAACATTTGTGGGGATAGCATTGTGTATTCCATCTGTAAGGATCTCGGTACACGAGATTACTGCATTTTCAAGAGGGCTAACATTTCTGGAAACTATAGCCTGCAATGCCAGAATAATCTCTGCAGCAATTACAAGAGGATCATTTCCTAAATGAGGGCTCGATGCATGGCAACCTTTACCTTTGATTTTTATGACAAAGTTGTCCTCGCTCGCCATTATACCGCCAGATCTGGTATGTATGGTACCCTCTGGAAGATTAGGCATGTTGTGAAGGCCATATATCTCATCTATTGGAAATCGTTCAAAAAGCCCGTCATCGATCATAGCCAACGCTCCCTTTCCAGGCTCTTCGGCGGGCTGGAAAATAAGCCTTACTGTACCATTGAAGTTTCTTCTCTCAGACAAGAGCATTGCCGCTCCCAATAGAGTCGCTGCATGTCCGTCGTGACCGCAGGCGTGCATCCTGTTTGAAGTTTGAGATGCATATGGCAACTCCGCGGTTTCCTGCATCTGGATGCAGTCTATATCTGCCCTAAATCCTATAACTCCCTCGCCTTCCCCTACAGTTAAACTGGCAACGACACCAGTTTTACCAATCCCGGTATGTACGTCGTATCCCATTTTAACAAGCTCTTTCGCTATGAATTTTGAGGTTTCCACTTCTTCAAAGGCACTCTCCGGATGCATGTGAAGATAATGCCTCCATTCCTTAAGCTGAGTAATAAAAATGTCTCTATCCATAAGCAACCTCCTCGTTTGATTGACTAATATAATCATATACTTAAAGAACAGATAATGACAGCATAAATAAATAACTATATCAAATCAAGAATAAAAAACCCGACCTTGATGCTTCCAGGGTCGGGTTTTCTATGCTATTCTTGCTTCAGCTTTATTCAGTTTTTCATAGATAGTTTCAATTTCCTCATAGATATCTATCCAGTCTCTGACTCTGGTGATGCCTGGAAGCAGAGGAAGTCTGTTGTAGCTGCAGTCTACCAGTAAAACCTGGAAACCTTCAAGTGCCAGTTGGATTGCATTTTCGTATCTATCCTCTATAAAGATATCGCATTCAAGCTGTTTTGCTCTTTCTACCTTGTAGTGAGAACCGAGCATATGCAACTCAGCAAGAGGCAGCTCGTTCTTTACGAACCAGTTTTCAGTTGTTTTTTTGATCCATTGTTCCCTTGCAGTAACGTAGAAGATATTGTGCTGCTGATTTAGCTTCCAAAGTACTATTTCGGCATTCTCTCTTACCTCAGCTTTTGAGTGCAGTGTTTCTGCATAAAGATTATAAAATTCGTTATATGCCTCTCTGGATACTTTTAGAACCTCGTGAATATCGTATGTTGTTACCTGATAAGGCTTTATGTCTGTCCCAAAATGTCGATTTGCCATGTCCAGCCAGTAATAAGGCTCTGTTATTGTGCCATCGATATCGACGCAGATGTTAAGCTTCATAATAACACTCCTTTCATTTTTATGATTAGACTTTACCTTATACGTATTAACTTAAGGTTAAGAGTGTATAAGGTTTTGGTTAATTTTATCTTTATTTTGAACATGAAACTGTTTCAATCATTTTGATTACAAACGTTTTGCGTACGTCTTGAGACTGGCGAGGTATTCAGTAAGCTCATATATATTGTCAAATTTAGATTCCTTATAGTTATTTACAGCACAGGTGACCGTCATCAATGGAAATTCTTCCTCACAGCCCAAAATGATTTGGATCGGAAACGAAAAAACTATGAACCCCGGAAACCTTCTCATCCGGACGAACAGTGTCGGTATAAGAGCATATATGCTTGATATGGGTATTTGGTAAAGAGTAATTATTGATAGCATTCTTCTTTTGATTAATGGCTCTTATCCTCTTAATTATATCCTCGTATATCTCAAGGATCCTTTCTGCAGGTTTTTGAATGAAATAGTCTCGTCATTAGTTGATGCCCAAATAGTAACAAAATTAGGGGATATTTGTGTTTAAGTAGCGTTATAATACTGTAAAAATTATGTTAAATGTAGATTGAATATGAAGTTTTGAATTTTCTTAACAATAATTTAACACTGCCATGTCTCAATTTTAATACTGGTACAATAATATAGGTTTAATAGATTCACTACATTATAAGAAGTCTTAAAAGGTTAATAAATCATAGAACTGATAACGGGGTATAGACATTTCAACACAGCCAATAAAAGTGTTATTCGTATGTGTAAAAAACTCTTTTTGAAGCCAAATAGCCGAAGCGATCCTAAATACCAAGTATGGAGATGAGTTCATTGCTGAGAGCGCAGGACTTAATGCTTCAAGTATACATCCCCTGGCAATAGAGGTAATGAAAAGCCATGGAGTTGACATATCTGGAAATTCTGTCAACAATGTCTTCGACTATTATAAGGAAGGCAGGTTTTATACCAATGTGGTTACAGTATGTAGCGGAGAACAGGAAAAGGAGTGCCCAATATTTCCAGGTGTAAAAATGAGACTCAATTGGGGGCTGGAAAACCTTGAGGACTTTGAGGGCTCTGATGAAGAAAAAATTGATAAGGCTTACAAACTGGTTCAGGAAATTTAACGAAGAATTGATGATTTAGTTATGAAGATAAGGTCGAATTCAGAGAGGTCAACCAGTATTTAAGGAAATCAGAGGGTATATATACAGAAAGTTAGCAGATCAAATATTAACTGATCAATGAGGTGGAGACTATGTACGGGATCATAGATATTGGTGCAAACTCAATGAGACTAAGCATTTACAAATTCGAAAACAATGAAATATATCCTATGCTTACGAAAAAAATAACTGCTGGGTTGGCTGGCTATGTTAACGACGCTGGTTATATGACGACCAAGGGAATAGATAAGGCTGTGGGATACCTTAATGAATTTCGCAAAATACTGCGAAATGTTGACGTTAAGGATACCTATGTGTTTGCAACTGCATCTCTTAGAAATATAAAGAATACTGAAGAAGCGGCAAGAATTATTGAATCCAGAACAGGTTTAAACATCGAGGTTATATCCGGAGAGGAAGAAGCAACGTTAGATTACGTGGGAGCTTCCATGAAGCTGAACCTTGAGAATGGACTACTTATAGATATTGGTGGCGGCAGCACCGAACTTGTATTTTATATGAATGGGGAGATAAAGAGTGCACAGTCTCTGCCAGTGGGATCACTTAATATGCATAACAAGTACGTCGAAGACTTTTTGCCTACTAAGAATGAAATGATCAAGATTGAAAGGAAAGTTATTAAGGAGCTTGAAAAAGCTGTTAAAATTGGCATACCGGTAAATACGAGAATCATATGCGGAGTAGGCGGCACCGTAAGAGCAACCTGTAAACTAATGAATGAGATATATGATCTGCCAGAAAGCAACAGGAATATACCTGTTGAGGATATTGGCAAGATAATAGAGTATTATAAAGAAGACAGGTATGACTTCATTACCCAGATCATCAAGACTATACCGGACAGACTGCATACTATTTTACCTGGAATGATTATCCTCAACACTCTGGCTACACATTTTAAAAGCGAGACTATCAATGTGAGCGAGTTTGGAGTCAGAGAAGGATATTTATATAAGATGATAATGAGTAGGATTGAAGAAGATGTCAGATGAATTATTAACTAACCAAGACTACAGTTTCAAACAGAATAGGGATATCTCTTGGCTCAGATTCAACCGGAGAGTTCTCGAAGAAGCAGAGGATTCATATATACCGTTATTGGAGAGACTTAAGTTTGTGGCAATTTATGCAACAAATCTTGATGAGTTCTTTATGATAAGGGTGGGCAGCCTATATGATGAGCTTGCCTATGCCCCGACTGCAATAGACACTAAATCAGGCCTGACTCCTGGCGAGCAGTTAAGCAAGATATATGGCATGGTTGCTGAACTGAATAAGGATTATAACAAATGCTTTCTGAAAGTTGAGAGAGAGCTGAAGTCAAAATCAATTGAATCTCTTGATATAAGTGACTTGAATGAACAGGAACACAAATTTGTGAAGAAGTATTTCACTGACACAATTTATCCGCTTCTTTCACCTCAGATAGTGGATACACACCACCCATTTCCGCATCTTGCCAATAAGTCCATCTATGTGATGTGTATGCTTAAGCAAAAAAATAAAAAAATACTAGGCATAGTGCCGGTACCGGAAAGTATTCCACCATTACTTACAATGCCGGTAAGCTCTGTAAGATATATTCACACCGAGAAAATTATTTCAGAGTATCTGGGTTCTATCTTTGAGTCATATCAGATCGGTGAAAGAACGTGCTTGTCAGTAACCAGAAACGCAGATATATCATCCGATGAGGATATGTTCAGCGAAAACGTTGACTTCAGAAAAAGGATGAAAAAGCTGCTAAAGGAGAGGAAAAAACTTGCTGTTGTAAGGGTTGAAACCAGTGAAAAGTTAAGTGGTGAATTTACCGACTACATATGCAAGAGACTTGAAATTACGAATAATCAAATATATGTAATGGATGCTCCAATAAGGATGAACTATGTATATAGCCTTATCGGGCACCTGCCAAAAAGCATAAGCGAACCTTTGCTTTACAATCACTATGAGCCTGTGAATATTCAATCCCTGACTGATAAAAACATGTTTCAGATAGTTTCTAAAAAGGATATGCTTTTTCATTATCCTTATTTCAGCATTAAACCATTCCTAAGCCTTTTGAAGCAGGCAGCAAATGACCCCAATGTGATATCGATTAGAATTACCATTTACAGGCTGGCCTTAAAAGCCAATATAGTTGACTACCTGTGTTCTGCAGCAGAAAATGGAAAAGACGTAACTGTTATTATTGAGCTAAGAGCAAGATTCGACGAACAAAACAATATTGACTGGTCTGAAAAGCTCGAGGATGCTGGGTGCAAGATAATCTATGGCTTCGAGGAGTATAAAGTTCACTCAAAGGTTTGTCTTATAACATATAAGGACAAGGGTAAGATCAAATATGTGACTCAGATAGGAACAGGCAATTACAATGAAAAAACAGCTGAGCTTTACACAGATCTGTCTTTTATCACAGGAAATTATGAGATTGGAGAAGATGCAGCTGAGTTTTTTAAAAATATGTCCATAGGGAACCTGAATGGGAAGTATAAGCACCTCTTGGTTGCGCCATTCGGCTTAAAGGCTGGTATTTTGAGCCTCATAGATGAGGAGATAACAAAAGGAAAAGAAGGCAGGATAACTATAAAGGCGAATTCACTGACGGATATAGATGTAATTAACAAGCTATCGGAGGCTTCCATTGCGGGTGTCAGGATTTCTATGGTTATAAGAGGCATCTGTTGCATTCTGCCTGGCGTTGAAGGAAAAACAGACAATATCAAAGTGAAAAGTGTTGTTGGAAGGTTTTTGGAGCATTCAAGAATATATTCATTCGGATATGGAGATTCCCAGAAGATATTTATTTCTTCGGCAGATCTTATGACGAGAAATCTAAATAGACGAGTTGAGGTGGCGTGTCCGATATACGATCCTGAAATTAAGAATGAAATAAACAAGATGCTCGACATTATGCTTTATGATAATGTCAAGGCTCGGGTGATCGATTCGAAGGGAAGCTTCACAAGAATTCCCGATAACAGGATCTCCATTAACAGTCAAGAGCAGTTTATGATCCAGGCTATACAACAAAAGTATTCCAAGTCAAGGTATCAAATCAACAGATTTAGAGGATTAAAGGATTATGTGAGAAATAGCCTTGAAAGGTTGTTTGGATAAGTTAAGGAGAAACATGGGTAAAACGGAGGTAAGCCAATGGAAATTATTTTAGTCAGGCACGGTAAAGCTGAAGGGTTGAGAAAAGCATCTGAGGATATTAATAGAAGCCTGGTCGACAGGGGCATAGAGGACATTAAAAGATCAATGCCGGTTATAAAGAAGTGGCTGCAGGAAAAGGAAAATATAATTATCTGGTCAAGCCCGGCAGCAAGAGCTGACCAAACTGCAAGATTGATCGCTGACGACCTCGAAATAAGTGAGGTAAATCATTTTGACTTCCTTTGGAATGGAGACTTTAAGTCATTTACTAAGCAGTTAAAATCAGTTCCTGATAATACACAATTATTTGTAGTCGGTCACGAGCCTTACTTGAGTAAGTGGAGCAGGAAATTTTCAGAGGATGAACTAAACTTCAGGAAAGGGATGATGGCTGGCTATGAAGTAATTCAGGTCGAGCCGCTTTCAGCAACACTGAAGTGGACTCAGAAGCCAAGGCCAAGTAAGACAGAGCTTAATGAAAAGTCAAAACCTGAGCTTAAGGTATCAGAAATCAAGGCGATTTTGCATGAGATTATCTCAGACCTTGAGGAAATGTTGATCTCACAGGATGACGCCACCGATGATATGGAGTTCATACACCAGATCAGAGTAAGAATAAGACACCTTAAATCAATTTTTTCAATGATTAAAGGTTATCTGAATTCAGAAGACTACCGGATTTACCAGGACAAGCTGTCAGTAATGGCAAGAAAATTTTCTTATTTGAGGGAGCTTGACGTAGTCATTGACCAATGGGAAGCTCTTAGAAAGTCAAACCAATACATCCAACAGGAATCTGCTCTTTCCAGGGTGTTATGGGATGAGAGGGAAAATGAAAGGCTATCTGTAAGGGAGTATATTTCTGGCAAAGAAATGTTATATGGCCTCAAGGATATTTCAGAGTGGATCTCTGGCTGGAGCGAGGAACCAAATGATGATTCAAGGCTGTCAAGGAATGCTGTAAACAAGTATGAGGAATGGATTAGGGCAATAGATAATGGATTAAAAACGATCGACATGAATGAATTGAGTGAAATCCACGCTTTACGTCTTCTTATAAAAAAGGCGCGATATGTTCAGGTCAGGATCAAGTACTTCAGTAACCACAAAAAATGGAGTGCATCCAAGCTAAAGGATAAGCAGAATGACCTTGGAAAGCTTTGTGATATACTCAATAACGTATCACTGATCAGAAACCTCAATTCCTTTGAAGACCGAGATAGTCTGGAGTTTGAGAAGGGGTATCTGCTGGGGTATCAGGAATTTGAAAAACAAATGTTGGTGGAGAGGCATTCAGAGAAGTAGGATTTCAATTATTTAAGAGGATTGCAAGACCAGGATGGTTTATGCAATCCTCTTTATTTTATCCTCAAACATTATTGCACTTACAAAGGACGTCAAGGGAGAAACAAGGACCAGGCCGATACACCCAACAAATGTGTGGAGTATTTCCGCAGCAATCGGCTTGGAGTTAAGTATGTTCATAAGCGGTGTCCCTTGGGCCATATAAACCATCATGATGGTTATGTAGCTGCCCATGTAAGCTAAAAGAAGCGTTGTAGTCTGACTACCTACAACTGATCTGCCAATGTTGATGCCTGACAACAAAAGAGCTTTCCTAGTAATTTTGGGCTGATAAATGACTATTTCTTCAAGGGCTGAGGATATATCGATCGCTAAATCAAGTATTGCTCCAGAGCTTGCAAGATATATACCTGCCTGAAAGATAGAAGTCAGGTCCAGCCCGAGAAATCCGGAATACAAAAGGGATTCGGATCCTTCCATCACAGCTCCATGTATGTTGAATATATTCCCAAAAAATATTGCTAAAAGGCAAGTTGCAAGTGAGCTTGTAACTGAGCTAATGATTGCAGCATAGGCTTTTTTTGAAAATCCTGCCACAAGAAGCAGGGTCACTATTGTAAGTACATTACCAATTAATAGCGCAGTAAGAAGAGGATTAGCACCGTTTAGCATGGAGGGAATCAAAATTTTCCAAATACTGAGAATGGCAAAGGCGAATGAAAGCAGAGTTCGTATGCCTGTATAGCCCGAGAATAAAATTAATACTAATGCAAATACAACCACAAGTAAAATCTCCTTGTCTACCCTGAAATGATCGATCATATTTGCAAAGTTGATATTGCCTGACTCATCGAATCCAATTAGAACCCATGCCGTGTCGCCAGCCTGGAATATTTTGTCCTCTGATAATCTACCAGTCAGCATGTTGTTTGCCTGAACGAGCTCACCTCTTCTTGTGCCTGACAATATTTCAATCTGAGCACTCTGATCGCCCATCTTGAATATTCCTGAGGTATATATCCCGGCATCATTAACTGAGATAACCCTGGCTTTAACACCTTCAGTATATTTGTATTCCTGCTTTTGGAATCCTGTGGGGAGAAGCGCCAGAAGGAACAATACTATTAGCAGAACAGCTATAAATATAACTTCTTTCCTCTTAAATATTACCATTTTATAGCCCCTTTATATAAATCAAGGCTGGATAACCATCCAGCCTTGACAGTATAGTATGTTTTGTTTGGTTACTTTAATTTTGTTATTTGCACGAGCTTATCGTAAATTTCAGTATTGTCATAAGCACCATTGAACAGATGGGCATTGACACCAGTAGCATAAACCGGTACAGGAACTCCGGTGTGAGAATATGAAGTCCAACCAATACCAGCCTTACTGTTAAGAATATGAGTCAATGTAACAGATAGCGGAGTATATCCGCCGTATATCAGCGAGGTTTCTTCAAAACTCTTTTCAGTGGATCCTTCCTTCAGAGTTTCTTCCAATGCATCCTCAAGTCTTGACACTTCATAGTCTGAAAGCTCTAGAGTCATATAGGTTGATTTTTCAGCCTTCTTATCATTGATATCTCCGTCGACTAAATTAACCAAACCAAAGTTTTCTGTTATTACAGGCATGACTTCATCAAAAGTGAACACATCAGTATCTTTTTTTATCATATCACCAATCAATTTATCGAATTCAACATAAGACATTTTTTGGTTTTTTAGTATATCAAAGGCAGTATCATACCCTGTGGTTGCCTGGCCAATAGTCATTCCACCTGTTTCATGATCTCCAGTAACGATTATCAGGGTATCCTTTGGATGTTTTTTTGCAAAGTCGATAGCTACTTGAATTGCATCCTCAAACGCTATAACATCCCCGATGTTTGCCATTGCATCGTTGGCATGCCCTGCCCAGTCAATTTTCCCTGACTCAGTCATCATAAAGAAGCCTTTATTAGTATTGTATAAAACATCTATGCCCTTCTCAACGAAATCTGCCAGTGTCAGATCTCCAGCCTCTGTGTCGATAGCATAAGGCATTGCTCCTCCATCCTGAACCTTTGGTGTTACCGCATAAACCTTACCTGACTTATTGTTCAGTGCAAGGATATCCTCCTTGGTATTTACTATATTATAGCCTTTCTCCTTAAGAATACCATAAGCATCCGGTTTATCATTATCCTTACCAGTTGGCTGGCTTATTGTTCCGCCACCAAAGTAGTCAAAGCCAGAATCTGCCATTTGCATAGCTATGTCATAGTAGTCATTTCTTGAGGGAACATGCGCGTAATATGCTGCAGGTGTTGCATGATTGATCGTAACAGTGGAAATGATACCTATCTTCATGCCTTTTTCCTTCTTTAATCTCTCTGCAATGGTCATTGGAACATCATCCGGGTCAACATTTACAGGTTTGTTTCCTGATACAACTCCAACTGGCTTAAGGCCTAATGTTCCACTCCAGGTTTTAAAACCAGATGAAAGGGCAGTTGCTGTGGAAGCAGAATCAGGTGCAAAGGATGTTGCATCGTGAGTGGTTTGATATCCAACTGCTTCAAATTCCTGGAAGTTCATCTCATCAAGAGACATGTTATTGTGTTCGTTGTTTCCGCCGAAAATTTGAGCTGAATTTACCTGTACTGCAGACATCCCATCACCAATGAACATAAATATGTACTTGGGAGCTCTTTGTGTAACAAGTGTGCCTGCTACTGCTGCAGTTTGAACAAGTGCACTGTTTGCCTGTGGTGTTGCTGTGCAGCCTGCCGTAAAGGTGATGATCATTGCCAGAATTAGTACTGATGACAACAGTTTTTTCAACATTACAACCTCCTATTATTATTTATTTTGTTCGGACAATATCAATTTAGAACATTAATGTTAAATCCATATTAAGGTAAAGTAATGAAAGAGTTAACGTTATGTAAAATTGGCATTTATTATTTTGATTTAACTCAATAACCTCATTTTTCAACATTCTGCACTGGAATATGGTATCATTTAAGTAATCGGGAGGGATACTAATGGAACTGAAACCACTTTTTTTAGATATGAATCTTAGAAAAATAGTCTTGGTGGATAAAACCTCCAACAGCTACCACGCGAGAAGATACCTGACAGATAAGTATGGGATCCTCTTAAACACTTATATCATGACACTTGGTCAGTATATTTCCCAACTGACAGAGCGGGCTTTAAATGAGAAGAAACTGGAGCTGATTGACAGGGAGGATTCTCTGTACCTGATCGAGTCAATCATGAATGATGAAAAATCAGAATTCCAATACTTTAAAAGAGAAGTAATTTCACTTAATACATACACTGAAGTTCTGGCAACGATCCATGAGCTAAAGAAAACAGGGATCAGCTACGATAATTATGCTCTGCGAGGAAGGATAAAGGCAGAGGAATTTGCAAGAATATTCAGGCAGTATCATGCTGCCCTGACGCGCCTAAAAATGGTTGACGAGGCTGACCTTCTGAAGCTGCCTGCTGTTCCAGCTCCAAATTCCATACATTTAGTATTCGACAATGTTACATGGTTACCTTTGGAGAAGTCATTTTTTGAGAATTTATGCAGAGGTGATTTCAGGCTTATCGGCCTTCCAAAACCAGGCTGCATCCAAAGGCCATCAAATTACACCTATCTCAGTGAGAATGTGGTAGTGGACAATGGCTATCTTATAAACACCTTTTGCGACGGAAGAACACCAAATAATCTTAGGATAACCAGGGCATACGGGCAATCAAACGAGATAAACGGGATATTTAGAGATATACTCTTAAGAGGGCTCCGGTTTGACCAATGTATGGTTCTCTACACTGGGGGCGAATATGTTGACTATATAAGAAATGCTGCGGATTATTACGGTATTCCTGTTACTATCCAGGAAGGACTGAAACTTGAGGACACCAAGCCTTTCTACCTTGTCTCCCAGTTGATTTGGTATGCAGCCAAGGGATTCATTACAGAGGATATTAAGCCAATTTTTCATTCAGCTGTCCTGAGACTCGAGATCCTTGACTACAAGGGTGAAAGGGTTGCTGATTCTAAGCTATATGAATATATTAGAGCACTAAGAGTGCACAGCGGGGCTGTAAGGCTTCTGAATAAGCTTGACTCACATGTCAGAGACTGCGATGAAATCTCCAGGAAGATGATCGAGGGACCTTCAAAAGACAAGTATCTTAAGTCAATAGCCATAGGCAAGGGACTTATGCACTTCGTTGAAGATCTGGCAAGGTTGGAGGATATTAGCTCCGGAACGGATGAGTGGTTAAAATCATTGTTGGATATTATGGTCAAATATGCTTCAACTCCGGAGGATGATAAAGAGGAGGGTGGTAAGGACAAAAGAGCCCTCGAGGCAATTAGAAATACTATAGAAAGGTACCTGGAGGGGCCCTGCAGCTACAGAAGCGTCAGCGCAAAGTGGCTCTATGAGCTACAGCAAAGACTTAAAGGTTCAAGTAAAGACCTTTCAACACCGGAACCGGGGAAGCTGCATGCTGCAAGATTTTCAAACACCATGCTGATCTCCAGGCCATATGTGTTTGTGGTGGGGCTTGATGCCGGACATTTCCCTGAGAGGAGGTCAGAATCAACTATCCTGAGTGATGTCGACAGAAAAGGGCTAAGCAAGGATCTGGTATTGGAACAGAGAAAGACCGATTCCACATACAAGCTTCTTGAGGTCCTCGGGGGCTTTAAAGGCGAGGTAAATTTCATATACAGTTATTATGATACCGTCAAGGTAAAGGAGACAAATCCATCCTCATTTATACAGGAAATGCTTGGAAGAGATGGCGTTCCCAAATCAGAGTATTCATTCCTGCCGGGATCGATTGAGAGTGCACTGACTCCCATGGAGGATCTGATGCTCGATCCATCGGAGCTTCTCCATAAGGGAGAAGATATAGGCAATAAGGCCACAGGAACGGTGAAGGATTTCATTTCCGGCCATATATTCTCAGCCTCTCAGATAGAAATGATGGCTAAATGCAGAAGGATGTTCTACTACAAATATGTTCTTGACATACCAGAAGATACTGAGGAGGTCCCAGGGCACATAGGCTGGCTCAATCCTGCCGACAGGGGTTCATTGCTCCATTCAATCCTTGAAAGAGTCGTAAGTGAGACAAAGGGATCTGAACAGCCTGATTTGATGATCGAGAGAATCTGTAACGAAGAGTTCAGGGAAATGGATAAACGAGTACCCTGCGTAGTCAGACATCATTATGATATCATGCTTAAAACATTCCAGCGGGCTGCCTTAAGATATGGAAGATACTATCTTTCAATGATAACCTCAGGAGAAGTATTATCATCCGAAACAGAGAAGGATTTCATTGTTCCTGTGGAAATCATGTTTTTGAATGAGGAAGAAAAACGCAGCAGGACAATAATTTTGAGGGGGATAATAGACAGGGTCGATATAAACCGTGATGGCACAATAACAATAGTTGATTATAAATCCGGCAAGCCTTTTGAAGACAACTCTGCCAACAGGGAGAAGCTGCAGGATTACTTGTATACCCTGGCCGCACGGGAGATATATAGGGGCAGGGAGGTAAAGGAAGCCAGATACGAATTTCCTCTTGAGGAAGCAGAGGGTATTTATTGGGCTATGGATGGAGCCAAGCTTGATGCTCTTACCAATGAAAAGGCAAGGATAATCCTTGCTGCCATTGAAGATGTTTCCAGGGGATGCTTCAGGAGGGCAGAGGATTCAAAGCATTGTACCTATTGCAGTTTTTATCTGCATTGCAGACCACACATCAATGGAGGTGACGAGTCATGGATGTAGAAGTATCTCTAAGGGAAAGAATCCTGACGGATTTTAATACCAATTTCATGGTCGAAGCTGGTGCAGGTGCAGGGAAGACAACACTGGTCATAGACAGAATACTAAACCAGATCACTGCGCCATCAAAGGATGGAGCTCCGTTGAAGCTTGAGGATATTGCAGCGATAACCTTTACTGAGAAGGCGGCCAATGAGCTGAAGCTGAGGATCTCATCCGGAATCAGAAAAAGGATTGAAAATGAAACATCTAAGGAGAAGATACAACTGCTGGATAGAGCAAAGCTTTCAATTGATGATCAGTTCGTTGGGACCATCCATTCATTTTGTCAGGAGTTGTTGAGGAGTAATGCGTTTGAGGCAGGATTGGGCCTTGATTATAAGGTTATAGATCAGGATGAGGATGCACAGGTCAGAGAACTCGTATGGCAGAGATACATTTTGGAGAATCAGGCGGGACTATCAGGAATGATGAGCAGGATGGATGAGCTCGGTATATCGACCGAGGAAGCCAAAGCCGTCTTCGACACGATTTCAAGGCATGAGTATTCAATCATAGAGTTCGATCCAAAGGCCTGGGAAGATGATCCACCATATCTGGAGCTTATGGAGATGTTAAATCCACTGACTGAGATTTTTCATTATGGTCCGGATGGAGAGCTTGAGACAAAGTTTGGTGAGCCGATGGATAAGGTGCTAAACTCTCCTGAGAGAAAGGCTTTCATTCCATATTACAGGAATCAAACCGGGAAGGGAGCTGTTGCACTGGCTAAAGCCCTTTTATCAAAATATGATGCAGAGGGGACCATCTTCTCTAAGAGCTATGCAAAGAAAGGCCTGTGTCTTGGTGTGCTTGAAGGACTTGATTTTGAAGGTATGAAAACACTATGTGAATCCTACTATATTTATACGTATGATGTGATCATGTCCATAGTCTACCCTGCAATCAAGGAATACACCCGGTATAAGAGGGAGATAATGGCTGTGAGTTTTGACGATCTGCTAATACTCACAAGGAATTTACTAAGAGATTCCAAGGAGGCAAGAGAGCGGACCAGAGAAAGGTACAAGTGCTTGTATATTGATGAATACCAGGATACTGATTCCATCCAGTCGGAAATAATGTTCTACTTAAATGGTGACGACTCCGATGAAGGTGCCTCCTGGAGTGAAAGAAAGCTAATCCCTGGCTCCACGTTTATTGTCGGAGATCCAAAGCAGTCTATTTACAGATTCAGGGGAGCAGATATTACACAATACAACAAAGTGAAGACAATTTTCGAGGCAGCTCCTGGATGTGAGGTGGTCGTCCTTAAGAAAAATTTCAGGACGCAATCAGGGATTGTCCACTGGGTCGAGAATGTTTTCAAGCTTCCGGAGGGAAGCAAGGACGAGCTTGTGGATAGCGGGTTTGGAGCTTCACGATTCCTGTTTAATGATCCTGCATCGTGGCAAGCATCTTTCTATGGAATGGATGCTCAAAGAATCGACTCTGATTCTCACGGCGAAAAAATAATTAAGGGAGTATATTCATTCCTTGCCGGACCTCTGGAAAGAGTTGATGAATACAGAAGAAGTGAAGCTGTTTGGGTATCAGGTCTTATAAAAAAGCTTGTAGTGGAGAATTATTTATTGCAGACCTTTGACGTTTCAACCGGGACAATGGAGACCAGACCGATACAATATGGAGACTTTCTAATACTACTCTACAACACAAAGGGAATGATGGACTATATCTCAGCTCTTAAGGATACGAATATACCTGTATCCTATGCAGGTAAGCTAAAGCTTGGAAATATTGATGAGATAGCTAACTTTATAGACATGGCTGAGTATCTTGCAGATCCAGGGAATGAATCGATGCTCTGCAATGTTCTCATCAATTGTTATGGGCTGAAGAACCTTGAGGAGTGGAAAAGAGTAGAGAATAACGGGGATGTAATGACTATTGAGCTGACCTCATTTTTGGAAATGGAAAACCCTGAGGATGTGCCATTCCCACTGAGAGAAGCAATGCAAAGCATTAGAGAGCTTGCTTTATTAAAGGATTCCCTGAGCCCAATAGCATTCATGAGAAGACTGCTGGATGAGTATGAAAGATTGTACCTTGGCAGGTATAACGAGATACTTGTAAGGTCCGTGGCGGGTACCCTCCACTTTTTAATAGAAAAGCTTTCCACAAAAAACCTGGCAAGCTTTCAAATGGCTGCTGAAGAGTTGACACTTCTAAAGGATATTGATACAGACAGAGAGATGATGCTGGAGGACAGAGGTACCAATGGAGATTTTGGTTATGTAAGAATAATGAATCTTCATAAAGCTAAGGGTCTGGAAGCCCCGATAGTAATACTTGCCACTGGAGGCATTGATTACAGCCATTCTGCTTCTTTAGCGATAAGGAATTCCGACAAGGGGAAAATTGTGGACATTAAGCTCTCAAAGGGAAATGGGGTGCTTGGATATAGCAGAAACTGGCTCAAGGTTGAGCCAGATGAGGAAAAAAACCTTAAGGCTGAAGCCTTGAGGCTCCACTATGTTGCAACAACAAGGCCGATCAATGCGTTAATAATTAGTGCCTGGAGCAAGAATAACTGGAGGAGATACAAGGAATTTCCTTCCAAGGAAATACCTGTTGATTTCCCAGTAGAATATATCGGAGCAGGGGAACTATACCCACTTAAGTATGATAAAGTCGAGGAAAGGAAGAAAAGACTTAATCATAAGAGGGCTTCATTGACAAGGATATCAGCAAAGCAAAGCTACCTTGAGATAAGACCGAGTAAGCTTAAGGAATTTCGGGGAATTGAACGGGGTTATGAGGCTGGACGCGGAACCATGGAGATTCCTTCAGGAGAGAATTGGGGTACGCTTATCCACAGGGTTTTTGAGCTTTATTTTACCTATGTATCGGTATCTGATAAGAGCATAAACCTTGATATCGAGTCCAAGTTGATAGACATAGCTATAGATGAGTTGAGGGAAGTTGAAGACTTCAGCGGTTATAGGAGAGCTATCACTAATATACTGAGAAGCTTTATATCCAATCATGATATTGCAAGGATTACATCGTCAGCCAAGCTTATTCCGGAGCTCCGTTTCGATCTTGTAAGACAAACTGGGGAAGAGCCGGAGTATATTACTGGCATTATCGACCTTCTCGCTTATACGGAGGAGGGAGTATATCTGATGGATTATAAAACCAATGTTCCGCACACAGATGATGGGGAGGAATTCATAGGTCACATGATAGAAACATATAAGCCTCAAATAGACCTCTACAGAGAATTTTTGGCAGACAACCTGGGCAAGAGAGTACTTGGATCATATCTCTATCTTACGTCACTGGACAGAGTTGTCGATGTCAGTCAATAATTCAGCTGATAACTAAAGCATCGTAAACAAGGAACCAAATCAGAATCTTCGAACATATAGAGAGTTGATAATGTCTGAACCCAATGCTATAATTAATTAGAAATGTTCATTTTACAGCGTTTTGGAAAGAAAAAACCTAAATTACGAAAGGGTTATAGTATGAAGAACAACCAAAATAGATTTTTTAGTGGTATATCAATAAAAACGATCATACTTATCTCCTTCATAGTCAGCGTAGCAGTTACTGTGGGAGGGATCGGCTACCTGATCTATAACAGGTGGAGCAGCTCAAATAATACGGTTATTAAAAGAATAGCTGATGATTTGAACATTCAGATAATCCATCAGATCGATCAGTATCTTAACGAGCCTGAACACATTATCGAGGTCAATTCAGGCCTGGTTGAGAAAGGTGTTGTCGATCTCAGTGATGAGGCTCAAAGAGATATGTTTTTTTTGAATATACTAAATACTCACAAAGGCAACGTATACAGTGTCAGCTTTGGTTCAGAGCTTGGAGAGTATTATGGAGCCAGGAAAAACGAGAACGACAAAATTGAGATAATAAGAAACAATGAGGAGACTGGAGGTAATTCCTGGTATTTCTCTGTTGACGAGGAAGGTGTTATCGGTGACCTTGTAAAGGATGCGGGTCGATTTGACCCAAGGACCAGAGAATGGTATAAAACAGCTAAAAACGCGAATGAGTTTACATTCTCACCAATTTATAAGCATTTTGTGGTGGATGACTTGACAGTCTCTGCTGCAGCTCCTGTTAAAAATGAAAATGGAGTCATAGAGGGTGTTTTTGGTGTCCATTTGCTGTTATCGGGTCTTAACGAAGCGCTGG
Source organism: Gudongella oleilytica (assembly GCF_004101785.1). Lineage (NCBI taxonomy): Bacteria > Bacillati > Bacillota > Tissierellia > Tissierellales > Tissierellaceae > Gudongella > Gudongella oleilytica. Next base: position 2,179,808 of record NZ_CP035130.1, on the reverse strand, counting down.
AAGAGATAGCTGTACCTGCCGGCTCGTATGCACTAATAGTGGAGAAGGATACAGGAAATCTGGTAGCAAACTCCTTAGGTGAGGATAATTACGCCATAGGCCTGGACAGCTCTTTTGGAAGGCTTCATCTTTCATATACAGAGAACAGAGTTGCATGGAAAACCTACCAGGAATATCTGAAAGGAAATTCCGATCTTGTGTCAGGTTACCGGGGAAAGGAGAAGCTCTTCAGCAAGTACGAGGAATTTAGCCGACCAGGGATCGATTGGCTTGTTATTACTGCCGTACCGGAAAGTCTATTGGGCAACACCCTTATGGAAGCAGTTGACGACAGCATAAAAATCGGGCTTTTATCTTTGATAGCCTCGATATTTGTTTTTATTGTAATTTCAAAGAAATTATTCTCACCCATCGACGAGATCCTGGAGGCTAATAAAAGATTTTCAGAGGGAGATCTTAAGAGGCGGATAAAAGCCAGTCGAAACGATGAGATCGGAAGAATAGCAGAATCCTATAACGAAATGGCGGAAAGGATCTATACACTGGTCAACAACCTTGAGGAAGAGGTAACTGACAGAACTGACGGCATAAGAAAGGTAAACAGTGAGCTTCGCGAAAGCAAGGACAGCCTCCAGCTGATCCTGGACTCTGCAGCTGAGGGCATATATGGAATAGACAAGGACGGGAACTGTACATTCATTAACAAAAGTGCACTTTCTCTTTTGGGTTACTCGTCTCCTGAGGAGCTTTTAGGAAAAAACATGCATGGTATGATACATCACAGCCGCAGAGATGGAATGCCAATGTGGCCCGAGACATGCAAGATACTGCTTGGTATGAAGCAGGGAAAGGGCGTAAGGGTAGATGATGAGGTTTTCTGGCGAAGAGACAATACGAGCTTTGATGTGGAATATTTCAGCTATCCTCAGATTGAAAACGGAGAAATCATTGGCGGAGTTGTAACCTTTAATGATATCACTGAGAAGCTCAAGCTTCAAAGGCAGATATACAACGATAAGGAGCAATACAGGACTACCCTGCTATCCGTGGGGGATGGCGTAATATCCACAGATAACAAAGGCAGGGTGGAGGTAATGAATCCGGTAGCGGAAATGCTTACTGGATGGACACAGGAGGAGGCAAAGGGGAAACGATTTGACAAGGTATTCCACATCATCAACGAACACACAGGAGAGTTAAGCGGGAACCCTGTGGAGCGGGTTCTTGAGAGTATGGAGATAATTGAACTTGCCAATCATACGGTCCTTATTTCCAAGGACGGCAGAAGGGTGCCTATCGAGGACAGTGCTGCTCCGATCAGAAGTGAGGACGGTACGATTACAGGTGTAGTTATTGTATTCAGAGATTATACCGAGAAAAGAGAGAAGCTGAAGGAAATAGAATATCTAAGCTTCCACGATCATCTTACAGGATTATACAACAGGAGATATATGGAGGACTCAATAAGAAGGCTTGATTCATCAAGAAACCTTCCATTTACTATACTCGCAATAGACGTAAATGGGCTGAAGCTGACAAATGACGCCTTTGGGCACAGGATGGGAGACAATCTCCTAATGAACGTAGCCAGTATGCTTAAGCGGGTCTGCCGGGAGGATGACATAATAGGAAGGATGGGAGGGGACGAGTTTATGGTGCTCCTTCCAAGGACAGATCAAAGTATGGCAGAAAGCATCAAAATTCGTATAGAGGAAGCCTCGCGGGAAGTTAAGCTGGACTCAGTGATAGTTTCCCTTGCTGTGGGGTATGCCACAAAGACAAAAAAAGAAGAAGATATTAGCGCTATCATGACCTTGGCAGACAACAATATGTACAAGGATAAGCTTAAATATGGAAGACTAATGAGGAGTCAGACCATAGAGATAGTACTTAAGAATATCAATCTTAAGTATGACAAAGAGCAGATCCATACAGAGAGAGTGTCACAATATTGTGCCGCCATTGCTCGTGAGATGGACTTCCCAGATGCTGAGATAGAGAAAATAAAGACATCGGCAATACTTCATGACATTGGCAAGATCACAGTTCCTCCTGAGATTCTGAATAAACCTGGGAGACTTACTCCAGAGGAATATGAGATGATCAAGAAGCATCCTGAGACTGGATATCAGATCCTCAAGTCAGTCGACGAGTATGCCTCGCTGGCAAACTATGTATTGTATCACCATGAAAGGATCGACGGAACGGGCTACCCTGAAGGACTAAAAGGAGAAGACATACCCCTTGTTTCAAGGATAATAGCAGTCGCTGATGCATATGAAGCAATGACTTCAAAAAGGTCATATCAGGCACCAAGAACTAGGGAGGAAGCGGCTAAGGAGCTTCTTAGGTGCTCTGGAACTCAATTTGATTCTGAAATTGTTGGCATATTTGTCAGGAGAGTTCTCGGGCTGGATTTCTAATTGGATCATACCGGGAAATATTGGTAGAGGATATTGCAGATTAGGAGGGAACCTGATGAATGTATTATTCGATTTTATTTATGTAGTTGGTGTTCTGCTTCTAATTGCAATGACTGTTATATGGATTGGCTCACGGGGATTTAAAAAGAGTGTCAAGAATGATCTGAAAGCACTTTATGAGTTCCAGGGAGAAGTTAAAAAGGGACAGATCAGAGAGAAGGATATTGATCATCTTCCGGAGGCTGTGAAGAAATGGATGAGAGTCAGTGGTGTCGTAGGCAGTAATATGCCAAGATTAGCGGTGCTCGAGGAAAAGGGGTATATAAGACTGGACCCCGAGAAGGAGAAATGGATTTTTGCCTCTGCAAAACATCATATAGGTATAGAAAATCCTTCATTTGTGTGGACGGTGCGGGCTGAGCTTTTTCCCGGTATTTACGTACATGGAAGAAATCATTATCTTGACGGATCCGGAGCACTTCAAATGAGACTTTTAAACCTTGTTAAGGTAGCCAACGAAGAAGGTGGACACAAAATCAACCAGTCTTCCTTTCAAAGATACCTGCTGGAGCTGCCTTGGTATCCATACGCAGCATTAAATCCGAACATGAGGTGGACACAGCTCGACGATGGTTCTGCAAAAGTAGTCATCAGCAATCGTGGAATATCAGGCGAAGCAAGGTTTTGGTTTGATGAAGAAGGTAATGTAATTAAGTGCAGTGCCATGAGATATAAGGAAACTTCAGAAAAGGCACCCCTATATGAGTGTATAGGGGTGTCGGGGAATACTATCGAGTTCAATGGAATCAGGATACCCAGAGAGGTACATGTGACCTGGTTACTGCCTAAAGGGGATCATACCTGGTTTAAGGTCGAGGTAACCAAGGCAGAATATAAATAAAACAACATAAATCAGAGCTGAAAGCTGATGGCATACCTGTCATTAGCTTTTTTGCATTCAATATCAGTTTCAAAGAAATCAGATAGGTTCTCTGTAGTCAGCATATCAGCTGTAGATCCCTGAGAATGGATCTCACCCCTTCTCATTAGCAGAGAATGGCTAAAGGAAGGAAGGATTTCATCGATTTGATGCGTGACATATACCAAAGTAGGAGCATAGTCGATTTTGCTTAATTCATCAACGGTTTTTAGCAACTGTTCCCTCGAAAATATATCAAGCCCTGTACAGGGTTCGTCAAGTATCAGAAGCTTTGGATCAGACATAAGCCCTCTTGCTATTAGGATTTTCTGTTTTTCACCCTGTGATAGAGTTCCATAAAATCTGCCTGAGAAAGCTTCAGCATCCAGAAGTTCAAGCTTTTCAAGAGCAGTTTCCTTGTCTTCATCAGAAGGTACATTGAAAAGTCCTATAGATGCATACCGACCGCTTACTACTATATCGATTGCTCTTTCATTCCCATATAATCTTTCCTGCAATGCAGTACTCACCCAGCCTATTGATTTCCTAAGCTCTCTGAGATCATACTTTCCAAATGGCTTTCCAAGTACTGTTACCTCACCACTGGAAGGAAAGATATATCCATTTATCATATTTAAAAGTGTTGTTTTACCTGAACCATTAAGGCCAAGAACGACCCAATGCTGGCCATCTTCAATACTCCAGCTGATATCCCTGAGTATGTATTTAGAATCTCTTCTGATTGATACGTTTTTTATGTCTAATATCATTCCTGATCCGCCTTTCCTAAAATGAACATTTTTACCATTATATCAGTTTATTCTAATAATTGATCAAATATTTATTAATCGATTTTACATAACCTTAACATTGACATCATGAATTCTTAATGATGCCTTGTTATTATTAGCATGTGAGTTAAAAGAAAACTAAGGAGGAAGAAGAATTGAAAATTTCTAAGAAAATAATTTTGACATTAATGGCTCTTGTATTAACTTTTTCATTAGCTGCTTGTGCAAGCCCAGAGCCAGCACCTGCAGAAACACCAGCAGAAACACCAGCAGAAACACCAGCAGAAGCTCCTGCAGTTGAAGAGCTTGAGGGAACAGTTATAATTGATGGATCAGGAACTGTATACCCACTTATGGCAAACATCGCAGAAGAGTACATGACAAACGTTCAGCCTGGAGTAAGTGTTCAGGTAGGTAGAGCAGGTTCAAGTGCAGGATTCAAAAAGTTCATACCTGGGGAAACTGACTTCTCAGATGCTTCAAGAAAGATCAAGGATGAAGAGATCGCACAGCTTGAAGAAAATGGACTTAAGTTTGGCGACGATATTATGGAAATCAAGCTTGCATATGACGGCTTAACCATGGTAATCAATAAAGACAACACCTGGGCAACTGAAATGACTGCAGAAGAAATCGTGAAAATGTATATCTCGGGCTCATATAATGCTGAGGACAAGGTAATGTGGTCTGATATCAGAGCTGACTGGCCAAAAGAGCAGATAAACTTCTACGGCCCAAATGAAAACCACGGTACTTTTGAGTTTTTCTATGAAGTGATACTTGATGAGCAGGACCTTGTTAAAACAGCAAACCTTCAACAAGAATACTCAACGCTTGTAGACCTTGTTTCAAAGGATAAAAACGCGATCGCATTCTTTGGTTATGGCTACTATGCGACAAACACTGATAAATTGACAGCTGTAAAAGTAGACTTTGGCAATGGACCAGTTGCACCATCACTTGAAACCATAGGTGAAGATCTTCCATACGCTGGATTTACAAGACTGGTTTACACATACCTCAACCTCCAGTATGCAAAGGAAAAACCTGAAGTCCTTGACTACGCTATGTATGTCGTATCACCAGAAGGAGCTGCAAGACTTGCGGGAGATAATGGATTTGCCCCACTGCCAGCAGCAACATACGCAGAATACTACTCACAGCTTGAGGCTATGAAATAAAGAAAGAAAACCTGGGAATGAGGGGCAACAGCCTCTCATTCCGACATGTTTCAAATAGAATGCTTGGGAGAGAAAAGCAATGGAAAGTAAGAATGTCAGGGAGATTATCCAGACTAATATAAGAAATAAAAAGTATAGATCAGACAAGATAATGCCTATGGTTTTTTTGGCTATGGCGCTGATATCAGTTGCAACTACCTTTGGTATAGTGTACACCTTGATTTTTGATGCTGCCAAGTTTTTTGCAGCAGTACCTTTAGGAGAAATATTCAGTACTGAACTCAGCCCTTTGTCCAAGAATCCAAAGTTCGGAATGCTTCCCTTATTAAATGGGACTCTTATGACTACTGTAATAGCTATGCTGGTAGCCGTTCCAATAGGTATGGCTGCGGCGATATATCTTAGTCAGTTTGCATCCACGGCAGTCAGAAAGGTTCTTAAGCCAGTACTTGAGGTTTTGGCAGGGATACCGACTATAGTTTACGGTTTTTTCGCTTATTCATTTGTAACTCCATTGCTGATGAAGCTGATTCCTTCACTAGGGGCAAAAAATGCATTGAGTCCTGGAATAGTCATGGGTGTAATGATCATCCCGATGGTCGCATCACTATCTGAGGACGCAATGAATTCAGTCCCGGGAATAATGAAGGACGGAGCTTTAGGGCTTGGTTCAACCAAGCTTGAGACAACATGGAAGGTTATTATCCCCGCCTCCATATCAGGAATTATGGCATCCATAGTTCTTGCGGTATCCAGAGCCATAGGAGAAACAATGATAGTAACCATAGCCAGCGGCAGCTCAAAAAACTTTACATTTGACATAACTCAATCCATGCAGACCATGACTGCATATATCGTAGAGTTTACCAGCGGAGACGCTGGTAGTGGTACGGTTGGTTATTATAGCCTTTATGCAGTAGGACTTATTCTATTTATTTTTACCTTGATAATGAATCTTGGCGCACAGTATATATCCAGGAAGTACAGGGAGGAATACTGATGAATAAGATCAAAGTCGACAGTAATAAAATAGAAAAAAGAGTCCGGCTGAACAATAATCTTAAAATAGTTTTTTCAATAATGACCCTATCTGCAGTCGTTGTACTGGGGATACTCCTTTACCAGATTTTTAGAGACAGCATAGGATGGCTGGATATTCAGTTTCTTACCAGCAAACTGTCGATTAATCCAGAAAAAGCCGGAATAAAGGGAGTAATTATCGGTACGGTATACATGATGCTTATTATTATACCTGTAACCTTGTTGCTTGGTGTTTCAACTGCAATATACCTTGAGGAGTACACCAAGGACAGTAAAATGCAAAGGATAATAAAGATAAACATATCAAACCTTGCGAGTGTACCATCAGTAATATTTGGACTTTTGGGATTAACGGTTTTTTCAAGAGCTTTGGGGCTCGGTTCGAGCATATTGGCAGGTGGTTTGACAATGTCTCTTCTCGTCCTGCCTATTGTCGTAGTAGCTTCCCAGGAGGCTCTAAAGGCCGTGCCTGGATTTTTAAGAGAGGCCTCCTATGGCATGGGTGCCGGTAAATGGACCACCATTTGGAGAGTAGTATTGCCAGTAGCAATCCCGGGGATATTGACCGGTGCTATACTTGGGATCTCAAGGGCAATAGGAGAAACTGCTCCCCTTGTTGTATTAGGTATTCCAACACTGTTATTGAAAATACCAACGAGTATAATGTCAGATTTTACAACCTTGCCAATCCAGATATACTACTGGACACTGGATACGGTACTGACACCTGAGTACGCATATCTTGCGGCTGCAACCATTGTGGTCCTTCTGGTGACCTTGTTCATCCTTAATTCAGCTGCAATAATTATTAGGAATAAATTTCAAAAGCAATTTTAGCAGGGGGAAAAGAGATGAATGAACTAAACCAAGCAAATAATGGATATGTATATGACATTCGAGGGTTAAATCTTTGGTATGGGGATAAGCAGGCCCTTATAGATATTAATATGAAGGTCAATAAAAACGAAATAGCTGCGATAATTGGACCATCTGGCTGCGGTAAATCAACATTTATCAAAACGCTGAACAGGATGATTGAAAATGTACCGGGCGTTAAGACGACAGGAAAAATAATATATCATGGCAGAGATATTTTTGACCCAACTCTAAGAGTAGAGGAACTAAGAACAAGGGTAGGAATGGTTTTCCAGAAACCAAATCCATTTCCTAAGTCAATTTATGAGAATGTAGTCTATGGACCCAAAATTCATGGGATAAAGGATAAGAAGATCCTGATGGAGATCGCAGAGCAGAGCCTTAGAGGCGCTGCAATATGGGATGAGGTTAAAGACAGGTTGAACGACAATGCTTACGGCCTGTCAGGAGGTCAGCAGCAGCGAATCTGTATAGCAAGAAGCTTAGCGGTCAATCCTGAGGTCATCCTTATGGACGAGCCTACTTCAGCATTGGATCCACTTGCTACTCTGAAGATTGAGGAGCTGATGGAGGATCTTAAGAAAGATTACACTGTAATAATAGTAACTCATAATATGCAGCAAGCAGCCCGTATTTCTGACAGAACAGCTTTTTTCTTAAATGGGGAATTGATAGAATACGACAGGACGAATGTGATCTTCAGTAATCCTTCCGATAAGAGGACAGAGGATTACATCACTGGCAGATTTGGTTAAGAAAAGCCCCCTGAGGTCACATCAGAGGGCTCTTAAGACCTGGAGTTAGGGACCAGGTCTATTTTATTAGCTTGGATACAAGCTTGAATTCGGGGCTCCCGGCCTCTTTCAAGAGATCAAAAAGCACAGTCTCCATATTTGTGATCACAGCACCCAATTCCTTCATAAGCTCAAAACCACTCCGAGTATTTTCAACAGTTCTTGAAGCAATCCCATCAGTAACCACAAATACGTTATAGCCGTCCTTCAGGAGATCTCTTGCCGTCTGGAATACGCATACATGTGATTCCATCCCGGTCAGGATTATGTTCTTTCTTCCACTGGCGATCAATAAGGATTTAAGTTCGTCATTATAGGCAGAAAAGACAACCTTCTCAAGAGGCCTTTCTTCTTGAAGGTGCTCCAAAAGGGAAGGTACAGTCCTGCCAAGACCCTTAGGATATTGTTCTGTATAAATGATCGGCACACCCATTTCCTTAAATGCCTGGAGCATGATCCCGTTGACCTCTATTGCTTTATTTTCTGGATACATGGCTGGCACCAGTCTTTCCTGGATATCAATCATCAGCATTATTGAATCATCAGTACTGAGAGAGTAATTTTTCATATGGATCTCCTTTCTATTTTCCGAACACCAGCCTGTGAAGGGGGTGTCTTTTTATTCCTATAGCTTTTTCAGGGCATAGTTCATGACAGCAAAAGCACCTGATACAATGTTCTGTGTCTATGACAGCCTTATGATCCACCATAGATATGACCTTTGGAGGGCAATTCCTGGCACAAATACCACAGCCAACGCAAAGATCCTTTTTCACCATTGGGTATGGCCGTATGCTGTCTAAAAGGAAGTTTTCAACGTATTTTGGTATCCTTCCCTTTACAAAATTCACATGGGTGGAACCAGGTAGTCTGAATGGTAACACCGTAAGCTCTTCAGGCGTTATGTTGGTATATTCAATATCCTTTTGATCGAAAAGCCCTCTTGCTTCAGCCTGAATTATTGTAGGTACATTGGATAAGCCTGCTATTTTTGCAGCAGAATGATCCAGCTCATAGGGACTTTCCCCTGCGAGCAACAGCCCAAGCTCTCTAATATCACCACTTGAAGGGCCGTCGCCCTCCATGGCGTGGATCCCGTCGATTATTGAAAAGTCGGGCCTCACATAGTCGCATACATCCAACAGCATGTCCGCAAAATGAGCGATGTCATTAAGCTTCAGATGATAGTCTGCCTTTGTAACTCCGGGTATCATTCCGAAAAGATTCTTAACTGCTCCTGTGTATGTCATCATAGTGTGGGTTTTAAGCTTTGCACATGAAATGACATAATCTACCTCTGTAAAGGCCTTCACAAGCTTAAGGGAATGGACGAGCTTAGAGTTTTGGGGCTTAACATCGATTGAATCTGTGCTGAAGTTAAGCTCACAACCTGTTCGTGCAGCTACTGAGGCAATGCCTGAGGCATCGTAGATCGCCTTCAAAATGACAGGATTGAAGGGTCCTCCTGGACTGTCTCCTATCAATACATGATGCCCGAGACCTTGCAGATATCTAACCACTCCCTCCACAACAAATGGATGTGTCGTAACTCCATCCTCAGGTTTATTCAGCTTTAACAAGTTTGTCTTTACTAAAACCCGTCCAGGTCGCAACAACTTGATGGAAGGTATGTCATCAAGAACCTTGGCCACCGTATCCAGTACTCTATTGTATTCATAATCTCCGCATTTATATATAGCAACCTTGCCCATTAGTTGTTTCCTCCATGTTATAATTAGATTATACAGGAATTTTAATCCTGCAAGAAGGGTATAATGAAAAAAATGAATATTTCGGGTGGTGAAGCTATGAATGGCGAAACTGTAAGACTATGGACAAGACAGGACGAAAAAAGTCTTGAGCAGCTTGAAAGAAATGGAGTTTTTCATAATAAGAGAGAATACATTGAAGCCCAGTATGAGGATATCGCAGATCACTTCATCAAGCTTTACAGATGGTTTGTCGAGGCTGCCTCCAAAAGGGTTCCTAAGCCGGAGTGTGTCGAATTCCCGATATGGTGCTCAATCAGCCTTGCCAATATGCTAAGGCCTGTGGAAGGAACAGTTTGTTATGAACTGGAGCTGCCCAAGGATAAGGTCATCTATTTCGATGGTTCCAAATGGGATTACGTGCTTAACCATATATACATACCGATTAATGAGGAAGATCAACTGGAATATATCAAGGATCTCAAGAGGAAAGGCTTCAAGGATGAGTTCAACCTTTATGAGGGGAAATATGCTCACCTGTATCCTCTTGAAAGGAAGAGGATAATTGACAGCTGGGAGAGGATATTTCAGATTGACAGCTGGAATGAATTTGTTGTACAGGGAAACATCTGGGAAATAAGGCCTGAGTATATTAGCAAAATACAAAAATTTGGAGATGGACCGATATTTTAGATGATTAGTGGCAGGCGCGAATCAGGAGGTTATACCATGAATCCAAGGCTAAAGCTGGCGGCAAGTCTTATATTGTTTATAGTTCTTATCTTTGTCATGATCCCTGATATGCTTAAAAGGGATTCAGGTGACTTCAATATCGATGCACCCGTTTTGTCTGAGCCATCTGCAGATAAAACCGATATAGATTCGGAACCTGATACTGTGCTGGAAGAACGATCCCATATGTTCGCCACTGGAAATCTAAACATCAGATCAGGTCCTGGGATGGACAATGAAATCATTAAGGTGATCCCAACCGGAGAAAAGGTCCAGATCGATGAAAGAGGAGATATCTGGTATAAGGTTACATATAGAGATGCAACCGGCTACAGCCATAGTGATTATTTATCTGACTCCCTCGGGGATAATACTCAGGTTAATGCTGTAACAGAGGGATTTGTCGAGGGAGTCAAACAGGTTAACGGTTTGATCTTGGTCAACAAAGAGCATAAGCTCCCGGCTGAATATAGCCCCGGGGAGAATCCCGAGGCAAGATCCAGGCTCGATGACATGCTCCTTCAGGGTGAAAAAGAAATAGGAAAACCTATGTATGCATTTTCAGGCTACAGAAGCTATGCCTACCAGGAAAATCTATACCTGAGTGATCTATACAACTATGGACAGGAGTATGTAGACAAATTCACTGCAAAACCAGGGCATTCTGAGCATCAAACGGGGCTGGCATTTGATATTGGCGGAGAATCCAAATGCTGGGCTGACCCTTGCTTTGACGATACAGAAGAAGCCAAATGGCTTGCAGATAACGCACACAGATTTGGTTTCATACTTAGGTATCCTAAGGGAAAAGAGGACATAACAGGCTACGGCTATGAATCGTGGCACTACAGATATGTGGGTGAAGAGCATGCCGTCAGGATTTATGAAGAGGGGCTCTCTCTTGAGGAATACCTTCTAATGCAATAAAGATTCCTTATGGAAGGGAATGATGTTATTGAAGCATTTATCAATCAGGTCGGGTCTATTGACTGGTTCAGTCGATGTACCCCCATCAAAGAGTATAGCCCATAGAGCTATAATTGCAGCAGCCTTAGCTGATGGTTATAGTCTTGTTGAGAATTTTATTGTCTCCAGGGATATGGAGGCAACAATAGAGGGTATGAGAAGACTTGGAGCAACGATAAAAATCAATGATGAGGGCGAAAGCCTTGAAATATCGGGTGGGTCAAAAATCAAATCCCCTATCGAGATAGACTGCATAGAGTCAGGTTCAACTCTAAGGTTTCTTATACCCATAGCCTTGGTTAAGAACAGGGAGGCCATATTCAAAGGTCAGGGAAGGCTGGTAGAGAGACCTCTAAGTGAGTATTTGAAGATATTTGAAAGCCAGGGTATCGAGTTTAGCCTTCCGGGGAACAGACTTCCATTGTCAGTAAAGGGTTCACTAAAGTCAGGAGAGTTTAAAGTAAATGGAGGAGTTAGCTCTCAGTTTATAACAGGACTTCTTTTTGCCCTGCCGCTTCTTCATGGAAACTCAAGGATCTTGATTGAAGGTGAGCTTGAATCGCGAGGCTATGTGGATCTCACAATAGATGTATTGAAGGATTTTGGGATTGAGATAAGGAACAAAGCATATAAGGAATTTTTCATACAGGGAGATCAGATATATAGAAGCAGGAGCTTCAGAATAGAAGGAGATTACTCCCAAGCTGCATTTTGGCTTGCTGCAGGAGTTCTGGGAAATGGAATTAGACTTAATGGACTCAATATCCACTCGCTTCAGGGAGATAGGGTAATAGCAGACATACTTAGAGCTATGGGTGGAGATATTATTTCTGGTGATGATTGGATCGAGGCAAAGCCTTCTGTACTTAAAGGGATCAGGATAGACGTTTCACAGTGCCCCGACCTTGTTCCCGTACTCGCTGTGCTTGGAACCTATGCAGAAGGCGTCACGACAATTGAAAATGGAGCAAGGGCAAGGCTAAAGGAGTCAGACAGGCTCCATGCCATAGCAGCAGGGTTGAATAAACTTGGCGGAGATGTGACTGAGACGATAGAGGGTCTTACAGTTCATGGTGCAAGAGAGTTAAGGGGAGGAGTAGTGGACAGCTTTAACGACCACAGAATAGCAATGGCTCTTGCAGTTGCTGCTTCAGGAGCAAGAGGAGAGGTAATCATTAGCGAGAGCGAATCTGTCAAAAAGTCGTATCCCAGATTTTGGGATGATTTTAGTAAGCTGGGAGGTTTAGTATATGAGCGGTAGCTGGGGCAGAAATATTCGAATATCGATATTTGGAGAATCACATGGAGCTGCTGTCGGCATAGTACTTGATGGTATAGAGCCAGGATTTAAGCTCAATATGGAAAAAATCAAACAGCAGATGAGAAGAAGATCTCCTGGATTGGATGAGCTCTCAAGCCCCCGGAAGGAGCAGGATCAGTTTGAACTATTGAGCGGAATATACAATGGAACAACCACTGGTACTCCAATTGGTATTTTGATCAGAAATATTGACCAGCGATCGGAGGATTACGAAAAAGCGGGTCTTATATTCAGACCCTCTCACGCGGACCACACCGGTTGGGTGAAATACAAAGGCTTCAATGACCCAAGGGGAGGAGGTCACTTTTCAGGGAGACTGACTGCAGCGGTTGTCTGTGCAGGAGCAATTGCCATGCAGCTTTTAGAGAAGGAAGATATTCATATCGGTTCACACATACTGAAGGCAGGAAGCGTTGAGTCAGTAAGCACCCTTGACGATCCTCTTTCCATGGAAGAACTTTCAGAGCTAAAAAACTCCGACTTCCCTGTAAGAGATGAAACCATTAGAGATTCCATGGTTGACGAAATAATAAGTGCAAAAGCCGGAGGAGATTCCTTGGGAGGAGTAGTGGAGGTCATCGCTCTTGGACTTTCTTCAGGTATTGGCGATCCGTTCTTCGACTCGGTCGAAAGTGTTCTATCCGGTTTGTTTTTCTCTATTCCTGCCGTTAAAGGTGTTGAGTTCGGAATAGGATTCAAATTTCCCGGGATGAAGGGCTCAGAGGCTAATGATCAACTCAGGATGGAAGGTGGAAGAATAGTCTACAGCTCAAACAATAATGGCGGGATACTTGGAGGGATAACCAATGGCATGCCATTGGTCGCAAGACTTGCGATAAAGCCTACACCATCAATAGCTCTCCCTCAAAGGACAGTATCGTTTGATACAGGGACAGATAAAGAGATTGCGTTAGCGGGCAGACATGACCCTGCAATCATAAGGAGGATCGCTCCTGTTGCAGAGGCTGCAGCAGCACTTGGAATATTAGATATATTGATGGAAAGTAGAAAATGGGACTAGCTCTTTTGCTGGTCCTTATTCATGAGATGGAAAGCATGGTATAATAGTGTTAATAATGATTCGGGGTAAGCACAGTGAATAGATTCGTAAGGATATCCGTAAGAAACCTAATTGAATATGTTCTAAGGTCCGGAGACATCGACAACAGATTTGTGTCCATGTCAAGAGCTGTTGAGGGGACCATGGCTCATCAGAGGGTCCAAAAAGATTATGCCAAAGGGGATCTTAAGGAAGCTGTCCTGAAACACTCAATTGAGTATGGGCAATTTACCTTTCAAATCGAAGGCAGAGCGGACGGGATACTGTTCACAGATGACGGGATAGTAATAGATGAGATAAAAAGTACCACAAGAGATCTCAAGGAGCTTGCAGGTGATATAAACCTTAGACATTGGGCTCAAGGCATATGCTATGGCTATATATACGCATACCAGAACAGTCTGCAATCAATTGGGATCCAGCTGACATATTTCAATCTTGAAACAGAGGATAGAGTTAGCTTTAAGCGTACTATGACCTTCACCGAAGCTGAAGGATTTTTCCTGGATCTTTTGGATAGATTCATTCACTGGGCTGGACTTACCTTTGGTTGGGGAGAAAAAAGAGATTCTTCAATAGCTTCGCTGGAGTTTCCGTTCCCAAGCTACAGAAAAGGGCAAAGAGAGCTTGCGGTTGCAGCTTATAAGACAATCAAGGAGGGGAAAAGCCTTTTTGCGCAGGCGCCAACAGGTATAGGAAAGACAATGTCAACCCTGTACCCGGCACTGAAGGCCATGGGCGAGGGGGTAACAGACAAGATATTCTATTTAACCGCCAAAACCCTGACCAGAGAGGTTCCCCTGTACTCAATGAAGCTTCTAAGCGGGAGAGGACTTAGTGCAAAGTCGCTCATAATAACAGCAAAGGATAAAATATGCCTGAACGATGAAGTGAAGTGCAACCCGAGAGACTGCCCCTATGCAAAGGGTCATTTCGATAGAGTGAACGATGCAATCATTGATTTGTTTGACAAAGAGGACCTGCTTACAAGAGATATTATAGAGAGATACTCACAAAAACATAGGGTATGTCCTTTTGAATATCAGCTTGATATGAGTCTATGGTCTGATGTTATTATTTGTGATTATAACTATGTGTTTGATCCCCAGGTGTATTTAAAGAGATTCTTTGAAATGGAAAAGGGGAACTACGTATTCCTTATCGATGAGGCTCACAATCTGGTGGACAGGTCCAGGGAAATGTTTTCTGCAGATCTTA
Source organism: Gudongella oleilytica (assembly GCF_004101785.1). Taxonomy (NCBI): domain Bacteria; kingdom Bacillati; phylum Bacillota; class Tissierellia; order Tissierellales; family Tissierellaceae; genus Gudongella; species Gudongella oleilytica. The sequence goes on along the minus strand of NZ_CP035130.1, from coordinate 2,164,777 downwards.
AGAAAACTCAGTTAGCTGAAATTAAACCATTTGTGAAGGAGAGGTCTCCAAAGCTCTATAAAGCGATCAATGGGATTATAAAAATACTGAATGCACAGAGGGGAAGAGATGGATTCTCTGAGGGCTTCTACCAGAGAGAGGAGCTTTCTGACATCTACTTCCCAATCAAAAAAGCTCTCACTATCATGGAAGGATATCTTACGGAGCAGAGAGATACAGAGGGTTACGACATAGTCCTGCAGCTTTACTTTGATTTGCTTAGCTTCATCAGGATATCAGACCTTTATGGGGAGGATTTTGTAACTACATTCCAAGGGAATTCAAAGGAAGTTCATCTTAGGCTTTTTTGCGTGGATGCCTCAAGACTTCTAAGAAATGGAGTAGCAAGGGGAGGGAGTGCGATTTTCTTCTCAGCGACTTTGACTCCGATGGATTACTTCAAGGAGGTTTTGGGAGGTGATAAGGAGGACTATCACATAAGGCTGACATCGCCCTTCCCAAGGCATAATCTAGGACTTGCAGTCCATGGTGATATCTCAACCCGTTATAGACACAGGGAGGAAACCTATGAGGATATAGCTTTAATGATCCATGAGTTCGTTCAGTCAAGACAAGGCAATTACCTCATATTCTTTCCCTCATATGTTTACATGAACAGGGTTTTTGAATTGTTCTCCATTATGTATCCAGGCCTTAATGCTGTCAGGCAGGAGGGAGGAATGGACGAAGGAGCCAAGGAATCATTTTTGGCAGACTTTCAGCTTGAGGATGATCTGATCGCATTTGCAGTCCTTGGAGGTACTTTTTCAGAAGGAATAGACCTTGCAGGAGACAGACTTATAGGGGCTGTAATAGTAGGAGTAGGATTGCCGCAGATTGGCTTTGAGAGGAACATCATCAAAGATTATTTTGACAGCACCCATGGAGAAGGCTTCAATTACTCCTATGTGTATCCTGGAATGAATAAGGTGCTTCAGGCGGCAGGGCGAGTAATAAGGACTGAAAATGACAGAGGGGCAATCCTTCTTTTAGACGACAGGTATCTGACATCAAGGTATAAATCACTGATGCCTCCTGAGTGGAATGGATTCAGGATCATAAGAGATAGCAGTGATCTTGGGGTATACCTTGAAAATTTTTGGGACGAAAGATGAGTACAGACTTCTTGACATAAAAAAGGATATATGTTATTTTTTAATTAGCACTTGATATTCGAGAGTGCTAATTTTATTTTGAAATGGGAGTGAATGATTGTGGAGAAAAAGCAATTTCAGGCAGAGTCAAAGCGTCTCTTGGATCTGATGATCAACTCGATCTATACCCATAAGGAGATTTTCCTGAGGGAGCTGATCTCAAATGCATCGGATGCGATAGACAAGATTTATTATAAAGCCCTGACCGACGATTCGATCCAGTTCAACAAGGATGATTACTTCATCAAGGTTGAGACTGACGATGAAAACAGGACTCTCAAGATAACCGACACCGGAATAGGTATGACCAGAGAGGAGCTTGAGGATAATCTCGGTACAATAGCAAAAAGTGGCAGCCTTCAATTCAAAAAGGATGTAGAATTGAAGGATGGCTATGATATTATCGGTCAGTTCGGAGTAGGCTTCTATTCTGCTTTCATGGTGGCAGATAAGGTTGAAGTTGTATCCAGAGCATTCGGAGAAGACGAGGCGTGGAGATGGGTTTCAGAAGGAGCGGAGGGCTATACCATAGAACCTTCTGAGAAAGATCAGATTGGTACCGAAATAACCCTTACCCTCAAGAAAAGCAGCGAGGATGAGGACTACGACCAATACCTTGATGAATATACACTAAAGGGCATCATTAAGAAGTACTCTGACTTCATCAGGTATCCTATAAGGATGGAGATATCAGAATACAAGAAAAACGAAGAAACTGATAAATATGAGACCGTTAAGGAAGAAAAGACGATAAACAGCATGATACCCATCTGGAGAAAGAGCAGAAAAGAGCTTAAGGACGAGGATTACGAGAACTTCTATTCCGAGAAGCACTTTGGTTTCGATAAGCCTGCTAAATGGACCCATATAAGCATAGATGGTGCAGTTAGATACGATGCTATCCTCTATATCCCTGAGAAGGCACCCTACGATTACTATACCAGAGAGTACGAAAAGGGTCTGGAGTTATATTCAAGCGGAGTTCTCATAATGAACAAATGCCCTGAGTTGTTGCCTGACTACTTCAGCTTCGTCAAAGGCGTCGTAGATTCAGAGGATCTCTCCCTGAATATATCAAGGGAGATGCTGCAGCACGACAGACAGCTTAAGCTGATGGCAAAGAAAATTGAAGAGAAGATCAAGGACGAGCTTGCTTCGATGCTTAAAAACGAAAGAGAGAAGTATGTAGAATTTTTCAAGACCTTTGGAAAACAGCTCAAATTTGGCATATACTCAGATTTTGGCATGAACAGGGAAAAGCTCGAAGATCTGTTGATGTTCCAATCCTCAAAGGACAAGGAGCTTGTAACCCTTGCAGAGTATGTTGACAGAATGCCAGAGGACCAGCCTTTTATCTATTATGCAGCAGGGGACTCGGTTTCAAGGCTTGAGAAGCTGCCGCAGACTGAGTTGCTTAGGGACAAGGGATATGAGATACTTTACTTTACTGATGAGGTGGATGAATTTGCAATAAGGATGATCCCCAAATATAAGGAAAAGGAATTCAGGAATGTTTCTGGAAGTGACCTTGGACTAAAGGAACAGGAAAAGGAAGTAGTTGAGGATAATGAGAAAGAGCTGTTTGAAAAGATGAAGGATATTCTCGGGGACAAGGTTAAGTCAGTAAGACCCTCAAATAGGCTTAAGAGTCATCCGGTGTGCTTCGCAAGCGAGGGTGAGATATCCATAGAAATGGAGAAGATATTAAGTTCCATGCCAAATGCCGAGGGAGTGCACGCAGACAAGGTACTTGAGCTAAACCAATCACACCCGATATTCGAGAAGCTTAAGAATGCCGAAAAAGATGATCCTGAGAGATTCGCTTTATACACTGAGCTCCTGTACGATCAGGCGAGATTGATCGAGGGACTTCCACTTGAGGATCCGGTTGAATTTGCAAACAGGGTCGCAAAACTGATGTAGTTAATTTGAATAACTTAAGAACTGAGGGATCTTGTAAATGCAATTTTCAAGTATAGCTTGGATATAAGAGCAAGCATCCTCAGTTTTTTTGTTTGTTTCAATATGTCTTGTTTGCTTATTTGTGGTGCTATATACTATATTAAATACGTTGCTGCGGAGGGTTTGATGACAAAAAAAAGAAAAATACTGGTAGTTTTAATTATTATACTGGTTGTACCGATTATTACAATTGGAGTCCTGTATGCAAAATTTGAAAATGATTACAAGGAAGCATCAATAATGTTTGAAGATGGGGATTACACAGGATATTTGAACAATATGGAGCATCTGGATTTTTATATTAAGACCGAAGAAGACAGGAACAGGGTGGACTATGCTACAGCTATGAGGATGCTTGATCTTGGAAAATTTGATGATGCATATGAATTGTTTACTAAAATAAGTAGTTTCAAGGATAGCGAAAATAGAGCCAAAGAGAGCTTGTATTACATGGCACGCGTGCATATTCAAAATTCCAACTGGAATCAGGCTTCTGAAATTTTCGCATTAATTGAAGACTACAATGATAGCAGTGAGCTATTGAAGTATTGCAAGTATAATTACGCTATGGATTTAATCAGATCAAAAAAGCTTACTTCAGCAGTCGATGTACTTAAGACAATACAAGGATATGCTGATTCAGACGAGTATATTCAAAAATGCTTGTATAAAATTGGTGAATTAAGCTACGAGGAAGGAAATTTTGAGGAAGCAAGAAAAATCTTTGAAGGGCTGGGTGACTATGAAAACAGTAGACATATTTTACAGCAAATGATAATCAACGAAAAGCTGTCAATTACCAATACCAACTTTCCAGACCCTGTCGACATACAAGCAATTCCAAAATCTACACAGGATCTGATACAGATCTTAAGGTATATGATCCACAACAATCAGCTTAAATACAGCATAACCTATTACTCGGAAGTCGATACAGATGAGTTGAGTGAGAACCTTTATGAAGCATATCTGTATGTTATAAGCAATTATGTGGAAGAATTCTCACATATTGATTTTTATAATACCGACGTATATCTAAACGATAGCAACAACCAGGTATTAACAATCCGGTTGGGAAACAGCAGCATTGCCAAAATGAAAACACATCTCAAAGAATTCAGATCAGAATCATATGAGATAATCCTGGATTTAATTGAAAGCGGAAAGCTAAAACCAGGCATGTCACAGCGTGATATGGCCAAGGTTTTGTATATCTGGGTCGCACAGAATCTTAGATACGACTATAGCTTCGGAGATGAAAGTTTTTCAGGCTATGGAGCTGTCAATAGTGGGTTGGCAGTATGCAACGGTTATACCGCATTATACAATCAACTTTGCAAAATAGTAGGTATCGATGTGATTGGAGTTCACGGAATAGTAGACCCAAAGTCTGATCAACCTGACCATATTTGGACATATGCAAATCTGGACGGGAATAAAACCTACATAGATGTTACCTGGGGAGATCCCAGTCCGTATGATGATGAGACATATGACCTGGATTATTTCGCAGTAGATGAAAGCTTTATGAGAAAAAGCAGGAGATGGGATGTTGATAAATTTATCCTGGACTAAAATAAGAGAAAAATATTATAAAATTTTAAATTTAGTACTTTACAAAAAGACTTTCACATGGTAGCATATGAAATATCAGTTTAATATGCTAATGTGATGACAGGAAAGAGTAAGCGGCAGGAAGTTTTCAGAGAGTGCATGGATGGTGAAAATGCACAGCGGGCGGCCGAAGAACACATCCTTGAGCAGGTCGGTGAAATCCGTCTGGAAAGTAGCTGGATTCGGGGCTCGCACCCGTTACAGTGCAAGGGTATAGATGATGTGTACCCACAGAGGATGATGTCGCGAGGCGTCGTCGAATAGAGGTGGAACCACGGGAATAGCTCCCGTCCTCTGGCATTCAGGCTGGAGGGCGGGAGTTTTTTAGTCTGAATAGATATTAAACTATTATAAAGGAGTAGATGAAAATGACAATGAAAAAAGGTACGCTGTTGATGGTAGTAGCAATGTTGGTACTTGCGATTCTGGTAACAGGGTGTGCTCCTAATACACCTGCTGCAGAGACCAAGGTACTTGTCGTGGGTCTTGACGATACCTTTGCGCCGATGGGCTTCAGAAATGAAAAGAATGAGATAGTTGGATTTGACGTTGACCTGGCACTGGAAGTTGCAGCGAGAAACGGCTGGGAGATCCAGTTCCAACCAATAGATTGGGCAATGAAGGAAACTGAGCTAAACGCAGGAAACATAGACATGATCTGGAATGGCTATACAATAACTGAAGAAAGGAAAGAAAAGGTAAACTTCTCCGACCCATATCTGGCTAATGCGCAAATCATAGTCACCATGGCTGGTTCTGACATCGAAACACTGGCAGATCTTGCCGGAAGAGCAGTAGCAACTCAGGCAGAATCAAGCTCACTGGATGCAGCCAGAGCCAAGGCAGGCTTTGTTGAAAGCCTGAAGGATGGAAAACTTATCGAGTACGCAACATTTAACGAGGTATTCAATGACCTTGAGTCTGGAAGAACTGAAGCAATAATTGTTGACGAGGTTTTAGCAAGATACTACATGAATAACAAGGGCGGAGACGCTTATAAAGTTCTTGAGGAGAACCTGGGGCCAGAGGAGTTCGGTGTAGGAGTAAGAAAGGACGATACAGAGCTTTTGGATGCTCTTAATGCTGCCTTGAATGAAATGAAGGAAGATGGAACCTACGATGAGATATATGGGAAGTGGTTCGCAAAATAAAGTAGTAAAATGAAAGGTAAAGGATGTTGTTGATGAAGGTCTTTGAAATGCTTGTTCCAATGACAATTGAAGGACTAAAGGTCACACTGGGCGTTTTCGCCGTCACCTTAGTCTTTTCCCTTCCCCTTGCAGTATTGGTGGCCCTGTTGAGGCGTTCAGGCAACAGGGCTGTTTCTGCTGTTACGGGAGGTTATATATATGTTATGAGGGGCACTCCCCTTTTGCTTCAGCTGATGTTCATTTTCTTCGGATTTCACTTTGTGCCGGTAATCGGATATGCCTTCAGTAGATTCCAGGCGATTTATATCGCCTTTATTCTGAATTACACTGCATATTTCGCTGAGATATTCAGAGGTGGTATAAATGCGATCGATATTGGACAATACGAAGCGGCGAAAGTGCTGGGGATGAGCAAAACGTTCGCATTTATTAAGATAATATTGCCTCAGGTTGTAAAAAATGTGCTTCCTGCAGTTGGGAATGAGGTTATTACCCTTGTTAAGGACACGTCGCTGGTTTATATACTTGGGGCAAGCGACATTCTCAAGGCTGCAAAGTCGGTTTCAAACACCTACTCGACCTTTACGCCCTATATAATAGTAGCTTTGGTTTATCTGGCAATAATTGCAGTGTTGACCAAGCTGCTCTCCGGTGTTGAGAAGCGCTACAATTATTATAGATAGGAGGCCGCTATGAGTGTTATAGTTGAAAACATAAGCAAGGCCTTCGGTGATGTGAAGGTATTTGAAAACATATCCTTTAAGGTTGAGCCAGGAGAGATAGTTTGTATCAAGGGTAAATCCGGAGAGGGGAAGACGACTCTTCTCAGGTGTCTCAATCATCTTGAGACAGTCGACGAAGGCAGGATAATTATCGATGGCTTGGATCTTACTAATGTAAAGGACAGCAGACTGGTGGGCCAAAAGATTGGTCTGGTATTCCAGAGCTACAACCTATTTCCTCACTTAAGTGTGATGGAAAACCTCGCTCTTGCACCAAAATACCTTAAGACCGGAACAGATGAGGAGATAATAAACAGAGGCAGGGAGCTTTTAAAGACTCTTGAGATTCTTGATAAGGAGGATGTGTATCCATATCAGCTTTCCGGAGGTCAAAAACAAAGAGTGGCTATCGCCAGAGCCTGTATGCTGAATCCTTCTGTGCTGTGCTTTGATGAACCTACCTCAGCCTTGGATGCTGAGACAACAAAGCAGATATCCAGTGTCATAAGAAAGCTGGCAGCAACCGGGATGTCGATCCTAATAGTGACTCACGACGAGCAGTTTGTTGATGAGATAGCAGAAAGGATCATTAAAATGTCAAACGGAAAAATTGAAGAGATAAAGAAATAAAGCAGGAGGAACCGAATCGCCCTTCTGCTTTTTACCTACTGGTTTTAATCATCGTTCTGTCGCAAACAGGATTCCCTTCCTCAGCTCATCCAAATCAACATGCCTTAATATCACAGCATATTCTCCCATTGATGGAGCAAACAGGGGAGGATTTGGTGCGCTGTAAACGACCATAGCGCCTAAGGCCGATCTATTATCCTCCATAGTATGGATTGGTGGGACCGGGTGTATCTTCAAACCGACAAATGCACTGTAATAAGGTCGTTCTATTATTTTCTCAGTGGCCTTTCCTGCGACGGTCAAGGCGTATTGTTTGTAGATGTCAGAATCAGAAGCGAAGTTGGAGGCATCCAGACAAAGACCTCCAGGTGGTCTTGCATTGATCTCCAAGGCCATTAAACTTCCGTCCTTCAACCTGAAAAACTCCAGATGGAAGAATCGCTCCTTCAAACCAAAGGCTTTTATAGCATTAGAGCCGATTTCATCCAGATCTTTGGGTATAGTCTTTTCGACAATAAATATACTGTCAAGATTTTCGTTGACCGTTTCCATCAGTCCGGCTGAATAGCTCATCGATGATGTTTGTACTATTTCACCAGCAGCATCCGTAAACCCATCAAAGGTAACGATTTTTCCTTCGATATATTCTTCGAATATGTAGTCCATGTCAGGTTTATCCTTGAAAAATTCCTTAAGCTGTGATTCATCGTCAATTTTATAAGTTTGTGAAGCACCTACCCCTGAATCGGGCTTTGCAACCATCGGATATCCAACCTCGATCGCCAGGTCTTTTCCTTCTTCAAAATTTCCTATGACTCTGCCTCTCGCTACTGCTATGCCGGATGACCTAAAAACATCCTTCATCTTTGACTTGCTTTTAACTGTATCGGTATCTTCAGGCTTTAATCCAAAAACATTGAAATCCTTCCTCAGCTTGGCATCCTGAAGGAGCCAGTGTTCGTTATGTGATTCTATCCTATCGAGCTTTCCATACCTAAATGTCAGAAATGCACAGGCCTTGAGCATCTGATCGTAGTTGCCCATGTCATCTACCTTATAGTATTCTGTCAGCGAGTTCTTAAGCTCTTGATCCAATGAGTCGTAGGAGTCTGAACCGATCCCAAGAACAGTTATCCCTTCATCTCTGAGTCTTAGGGCAAATTGTTTGAAGTTAGGTGGGAAATTAGGTGATATAAGAACGTAGTTCATATGAGCCCTCCTCACACATCTATATATTATTTTTGGTTCCATTTTTAATTGAGGTATCCCAATGCTAAAGTAGAATTAGAATGATTAGCAAAGGATGATTCTTGGCCTCCTTGCAAAACCTTTTGGTTATTGACATTATACCAATAAAATGCCGGTTACAATCATCCTCTTTCAATTGCTGTCAGTCCTGTTCTTACAATCTCTAAGATTCCAAATGGCTTCATCAATTCAATGAATGCATTATTTTTATCCTCATCCCCTGTGACCTCAACGGTTATGCTTTTCGGTGCTATATCTACTGTCTTTCCCTTGAAAACATTTGCCAGTTGGATTATCTCAGATCTGTTTTCGTTTGTGGAAGATATTCTTAGGAACATAAGCTCTCTCAGGATAGACTTTTTACATGTCAGGTCAGTGATCTTGATAACATTGATCAGCTTATTCAACTGTTTAGTGATCTGTTCCAGTACTTCCTCGTCTCCTGTAACGGTTACAGTTATCCTTGAAACATTTGGGTCCATCGTCTCAGCAACATTCAGGGTATCAATATTGTAGCCTCTTCTTGTGAAGAGTCCAGCCACCTTGCTAAGTGTACCAGCATAGTTTTCAACCGTAATGGATAGAACGTGTCTGTCCTTATTCATTATCTCCACCTCCAGTGTGCAAGTGTTGGGAAATCGGGATTTACCCTGCACTGAATTAAACACGGCTCATTTGTTTCGTATGCTTTCTCAAGTACTTCATCAATCTGAGAATCCTCCTCAATCAAATACCCCTTGATGTTATAAGCCTCTGCCAGCTTCATGTAATCAGGATTAAAACCAATATCGATCCCATAATAGCTTTCATTGCCATAGGCATTCAATTGAAGCTCACGAACCATACCGAGTCGTTCATTCGTTATGATCACTACCTTTATATCCAGATCATGCTCCCTGACTAGAGCCAGTTCACCCATGAGCATCTGGAATCCTCCCTCTCCCATAACAGCAGTAACTGTGGTATCATTATCTGCTGCCATTCTTGCACCTATAGCAGCCGGAAGACTATACCCCATCGTTCCCAATCCACCCGATGTAAAATACCTCCTGCTCTCATCTGCAAGAAAATAATGAGCTGTCCATATTTGATTCTGCCCTACATCAGAAGTTACAACAGCTTTCCTGCCTGTTTTATCAGAAATTGATTTTATTAATTTACAAGGGTTTGCTCCCTGGACATCCCATTCTCTATTAAGGTTTTCCTCCATGTACCTCTTCCTCTCCAGCATTATCCCGCCTGTCCAGGAGGATATTTCCGAAGTATAGTCATATGTATTCAATTGCCGAAGAATTGCTCCCGCATCACCAACAACTGGTGTATGAGTCTTTACATTTTTCCCTATTTCAGCAGGGTCTATGTCTATATGGATAACATACTGTGAAGCATTCTTATCAGATATGACTGCAGTGGATCTGTCCGCAAATCTCGCTCCGATAACTATGATCAAATCAGCTTTATTCATAGCTTTGTTTACAAACGGATATCCATGTGAGCCCAGTAAGCCTGCAAAATATGGATTGCCGTTTGGGAAGCCGTCAACTCCCATAAGCGTACATACTACAGGCATCTTGGCTTTTTCTACAAATTCAACCAGCTCCTTGTTGCAACCAGAGGAGCTGATACCTCCTCCAAGGCACAATATTGGCTGACGGGCATTATTTATCTGTTCCACAATCCTTGTGATTTGTTTGGAATGGCCTGATATAGTCGGCTTATATCCTCTGATGTCAACCTCTGAAGGATAGATGAATTCTATTTCCTCATCCTGGATATCCTTAGGGATATCGATAAGCACTGGACCCTTTCTCCCGGTATTTGCTATGTGGAAAGCCTCCTTGATGATCCTCGGCAGATCCTTTGCATTCTTAACAAGGTAATTGTGCTTGGTAAAAGACTCCGAAGCGCCTACAACATCTGCCTCCTGGAACATATCGGTCCCAATTTTCTTTGAATTGACCTGCCCGGTTATAGCTATAAGAGGTATGGAATCCATGTGTGCTGTAGCAAGCCCTGTAAGCAGGTTGGTAGCACCAGGGCCTGAGGTTGCTATGCATACTCCAACTTTATTATTTACACGCCCATATCCACTTGCCATATGGGCAGCTGACTGCTCCTGTCGTACCAATACATGCTTCATATCAAGCTTTCTCATCGCTTCATATAGAGGAAGCACCGCTCCTCCAGGATATCCATATACCGTATTTACACCCTCCAGTTGCAGACATTTGATTATCGCTTCGGCTGCTTTCATATGCGACTACCTCTCTCCATTTTAATTTAACGCTTTGATACAATAAACCATAGATAAAATTTTCTTATCATTGTATCATGCAATGTATAAATAAAGCAATATGATTCTGAATTTTCAACATAATCATCATAATAGTATGGTAAAATATTATTCAGGAGCATCACTATTATTGTAAAAAGAACATTCAAGAACGAAGGGTTAATATGGAAACGAAACATATAATAAAGTTATATAAATCATTTCATAGATCAGAGTTTGAGGAATACTTTCAACAGCTCGGCAGAGAGACCGGAAAGGATGAATACTCTGGTGAGGGCTGGAGAGCAAAGGTAGGAGATGAGGCTGAAACATGGTTAGGTTCTTTTAAAATGAACCAGATCAGGATAGATCTCTGGTTGAGAGAGGATATAGAAGGGGAATTTCTCGATTCTATTAGGATCAAATTCCTAAGAGGCGGAGGATAAAGCCATTTTTGCGTACTATATAGGACTACGGGGTATAATTTTGTAAACGCAGTGATCAGATAACCGTGACTTTTCTGGGGGGAATGATTGTGAGTGAAGGTAAAGGAAATTCTGGTAAATTGAGTATGGAGGAATTATCACTGTTTTCCTATCAACTGTCAGTGATAATGAAGTCAGGAGTACCATATCTGGAAGGGCTGGAGATAATGAAGGATGAGCTTGAAAATGGCAGGCTCAAGTCTCTTTCTGCGGGGATCTATGAGGATGTAAAGGCTGGGAAAAAGCTTTATGAATCCCTGCGAAGTAAAGATATGTTCCCTGGTTATTTTATTCAGATGACTGAAATAGCGGAGAAGACAGGAATGCTCGATTTGGAGATGGAAAGGCTCAGCAGATTTTACGAGAAGCAGGAGGCTATACAGTATAAGGTCAGGAGTGCTCTTGTTTATCCTGTTATCCTGTTTGTCCTTATGTCAGCTGTCCTCATGCTTCTTGTGCTTAAAGTATTCCCGGTATTTCAGGATGTTCTCTCTTCACTTGGAGGCAATCTGCCTGAGTCATCAAAGATACTTCTAAGCACCGCAAAAAGCCTCCAGAGTGCAGCTATCTGGATCATGATGATATTAGGTGCAGTTGTGGCTGGACTGTTTATTTATTCCAGAAGCAGCAAGGGTGGAGCAAAACTTGATTCCTTCCTTCTTGGATCCAGATTGTTTGGAGGCCTTTATAAACGTCTGATCACACTCAGGTTTTCTCAGGGTATGAGCATGATGGTGAAAGCAGGGATACCATTTGAAGAAGCTGTGGGTATGTCCGCACCTCTTACAGACAATAAATTCGCTGTTGAGAGGCTGAGAGAAGTTCAAGGAAGGCTATTAAATGGTGAATCCATACCCGATGCTATGCAGTCAGCTGGTATATTCCCTTCACTTTTCAATCAAATGATAAGAGTTGGAGTGAAATCAGGTCAGGTTGATTCCACATTGGAAAAGCTTTCTGAAATATATGAGGTGGAGCTAGAAAGATCAGCAAATAGATTAGCATCATCAATTGAACCGACACTTGTAATAATACTATCAGTTGTCGTTGGCATTGTTTTGCTCACTGTAATGCTGCCGATGATCCAGATAATGTCATCTATCGGATAGCTCCATGGAGGTGGAGATATGAAGAAGCTTCTAAGGCCCCTGGGAGGACAGGGAGTTGTTTTGATAATAGTTTCGATAGTAATTATGATCGCTGCTTACAGTGCAGTTTCAACAGTTTCTCAAAACAGCAGCGAGAATTCAATAGAAGCTTTAGAGGAGGAATTGATGAGGGCTTCAGTTCAGTGCTATGCTCTCGAGGGGGGATACCCTCCTTCATTGGAATATTTAAGCGACAATTATGGAGTAATTTTGGACCTGGATACATATTATTACCATTATGATATTCAGGGTTCGAATATAGCCCCACAAATAAAGGTGATCAAAAGGTAGGTGCAATAATGAGAAAAAGGAAGGGAAGAGCTTCTACGGAATTAATACTGGCGATGGTGCTGCTTATCCTTTTTTCAGCAGCTACACTAACGCTGGTCTCCATTGGTACGGATGTTTACACGTCGACAACCAGGGTGAGCGATGCTAATTCTAGTCTCAGGGTGGCTGCATCCTACATCTATACCAGGGCAAGGCAGTCTATGGAAGCTGGTGCCATAAGAGTAGCGGTATACGATTCAATCGATGGAGACTGTCTCGTAATGCGCCAAAGTATAGAAGGTGCACCCTATGAGACGGTAATTTTTATACATGAAGGGTTTTTAAAGGAAGCACTTATTCCAATGGGGGGACAGCCTGAACCTGATTCCAGCTTTGAGATAGTGGAGCTATCAGGGTTTATGCTTGAGGAGGATGACAGTGGGATCCAGTTTAATGTTATTTTGGAAACTGATAAGCAAAATTCAGCAATTGAAGGGTATTTATCCAAGCTGTAGGCCGGGGAGAGGTTAGGATGAATTGGTTTATTAGGAAAGCTGAAAAGAAAAGAGGCTTCACAATAGTTGAGTTGATAATATCCGTAGGAACCCTGGCAATCGCCGGAACAATTATGATCCAGCTGTTTATGGGAGCGAAGGACATAGCTCTGCGTGCAGAGGAGCTTGACAGAAGTGTATTCCTTTCGACGAGGATTATTGAATCTATAAAGTCAGAGCAGTGGGATGAAGAGCCATTGAATAAAATGTACACTGAGTATGCTGTGATATATGGAAATAAGCTTAAAAAAACCGGCTACTACAATCAAGAATGGGAAGAGGTTGAAGAGGATAGTGAGGATATACTCTTCGTATCGACTCTATCCATGGAAAGCGAAGATATCGTAGAAGAAGATAAGTCCCTTTATGAACTAAAGCTCCAAATTCGAAGGCTTAAACCATACTTCAAGGGAAAGGAAGCAGAGCCGATTCTAAATTCGGTGAAAACGATGGTATATATCCGGACTCCTCTGGAGGTGATCGAACCATGATGCTTAGAAACAGAAGAGGCAGCTCAAGCGTTCTTGTGATTTTAACCTTCCTTCTTCTCATGGTGTTCAGCATTCTTGCGATATCATCATCGTATGCCGATTACAGACTGGCAGAGAAGAATGCAGATTGGACCAGGGAGTATTATTTGTTGGAGGGTGAAGCATCAGAATTCATCAGCTCAATAAACAAAGTCCTTGAGGGAAATAGTGGCATCGGGCTGGAGGATTCAATTAGAATCATACAGTCGACACACACTGAGGCAGAGATCCAGGACTATCCTGAGCTTATTGAGATATCAAGGATACTTAAAAATGATTCAGGAAGTGAGCTTCTGCTTAAGATGGAGATATATAGGATAGCGCCAGATCAGGCTATAGTAAGTGCTGTTAAGATTTTACCTGAAGATTTCGAATACGATGAAAGCATTGAATTTGAGGATGTGGAGGTAATCGAGGATGATTGATTCGAATCAGCTCCTTGAGAGAGCGGTAGAAATGAAGGCATCAGATATTTTCATAACAGTCGGCGTACCTCCAACATTTAAAATTGACGGGAAGCTCGTTCCCCTGGACCATCCTGTTTTAAATCCTGAGGATACTGAGGAGTTCGCCAAGAGCCTTTTTAAAAGGGAGGAGCATTACAAGGAATTTCTTGAGAACGGAGACAAGGATTTTTCAGTATCTCTTAAAGGAGTTGGGAGGTACAGGGTAGTAGTGTACAACCAGAGGGGCTCATTTGCCGTAGCCATAAGAGTTCTGAGCTTTATCCAGGATGAACCCGAGGATTTAAGGATACCACAATCGGTCCTTAATTTCCATAAACGTACAAAGGGGCTTGTATTGATCACAGGTCCGACAGGTAGCGGGAAATCAACTACACTGTCAAAAATCATCGATCTGATTAACAGAAATAGATCCTGTCACATAATTACACTTGAGGATCCAATCGAGTATCTGCATAAGCATAACAAGAGCATAGTTGACCAGCGTGAGATAGGTCTTGATGCTAAGAGCTACAGCCAGGCTCTAAGATCTGCCATGAGACAGGCACCAGATGTTATCCTCATTGGCGAGATGAGAGACCATGAGACCATAGCGGCTGCACTTACAGCTGCTGAGACTGGGCACCTGGTATTCTCAACGCTCCATACCCTTGGAGCAGCAAAGACCATAGACAGGATCGTCGACATATTTCCCGCTAATCAACAGCAGCAGGTAAGAGTTCAGCTTTCCACTGTACTCCAGGGTGTGGTATCCCAGCAGCTGATACCTTCAGAAAAGCTTGGAAGAGTGCCAGCCTTTGAGATAATGCTTGCGAATCCCGCTATAAGGAACCTTATCAGGGAAGGGAAAGTGCCCCAAATAGATGCTGCGATACAAACAGGAAGATCAGACGGTATGACAAGCATGGATCTAAGCCTTGCCCAGTTATGTAATGAGGGTTATATATCCAGAGATGATGCTATTCAATATAGCTTCAATCTGGACGTTCTATCCAGATACCTTAAGGAGGAATAGAACAGACCTCACTGAATTTACAATGGGGTGTTTTCATGAAAAGACTTTTTGGAATAGCTTTAATATTGGTGTTTATATTAGTACCGGCTGTAGCAAATGCAAGCTCGACGGTATTAAATCTTGACGGGACTCAGAGTGGCTGGGCTGAAAGTGAGCTTAGACAAGCATTCGCATATGGGCTTACTTACTCAGGTGTCATGAGCAATTATAAAAGGGATATCACCAGGGAGGAATTTTCCTCCCTTGCAGTCAAGCTCTACGAAGGACTGACTGGAAATAAGGCTTTGGCAGGGGCTAATCCCTTTAGTGACACTAAGAACACTGAGGTTTTAAAAGCGTATAGGCTGCAGATAATAAATGGGAAATCCCCCACAAGCTTTTATCCCTATGACAA
Source organism: Gudongella oleilytica (assembly GCF_004101785.1). Lineage (NCBI taxonomy): Bacteria > Bacillati > Bacillota > Tissierellia > Tissierellales > Tissierellaceae > Gudongella > Gudongella oleilytica. Next base: position 2,149,125 of record NZ_CP035130.1, on the reverse strand, counting down.
GATAACTAGGCAGGAGATAGCCGTTATGATCACAAGGACCTTGAATGCCTCCGGCATCAGCACTAAGGTCACCAGTTCTTCCTTTCCTTTTACTGATAAGGGTCAGGTGTCCTCATGGGCTCTCGATGCTATGCAGTTCGTATATTCCAATGGAATAATGAAGGGGATAGATTCAAGCAGGATAGGACCACTTCAGAACACAAGCAGAGAGCAGGCTATAGTCTTAATGAAAAGGACGTACGAAAAGTACAAGGGCATAACTGCTGTAGTCCAGCCTCAACCATTGCCGATCCAGCCTTCTCCAACACAAACGGTAACAACAGTCCAGGGAACCGGAGCATATATAGACACGAGCCAAAAGGACAAGGGTCTTGTCAGAGCAGGCTACAAGGGCAGCGGCACAGAGAAGCTAAAGGTTATGGTCGCAAAAGGAGATACAAAATATTACTATCCTCTAAAGCCGGATGGAGTTATCCATGGTTTTCCATTACAACTTGGAAATGGAGAGTATAAGGTCAGCGTTTTAAATAATATATCAGGGAACCAATATGGTTATGTAAAGACGGAGACCTTAAGCATAAACCTTAAGGATCCAAATATAGTTTATTTGAACTCCATTCAAACTATAACCTGGACGCCTGATAGCGCTGCAGCCAGGAAAAACCTTCAGTTGGTCGGAAACCTAACGGACACGACAGGAAGGATAAACGCCAGCTATGACTTCATAGTGAAGAATGTAACCTACAACTACGATAAAATCAATGGTTTGACTACAGACTATACACCGAATCCGGATGAAACCTTGAGAGTTCTCAACGGCATTTGCTACGATTACTCCTCGCTATTTGCTGCTATGAAGAGAAGCGAGGGTATTCCTATAAAGCTTGTTAAGGGATATAACAGGTATACGGATGTTTATCATGCATGGAATGAGGTCTTTATAAACAACAAGTGGGTAGTGGTGGACACGACCTTCGATTCTGTTTATTACAGCAACAAACAGGAGTATACGTTCCAGAAGAACAGCAGCGATTACACCAAGGTATACGAATATTGATACTTTGTAAAAACGGTTGAACAACTGAAATATATTCTATATAATAGTAACAGTCAAAAAGGGGAGACACGAAGGTCTTCCCTTGATTTATTAGGAGGAGTAGAATGCCCAGAAAGAATAGATTAATTGAATTTAGAATAGAAAGACTTGAGTTCCCAAATAAAGGGATCGGAGAGTTTGAGGGGAAATCAATCAGGATCAAGGGAGGTTTGCCTGGGCAAAAGATTACAGCCAGGGTCTCCAGGAGGCGAAAGGATTATTGGGAGGCAAAGCCTGTCGAGGTTATTGAAAGATCCCCTTTGGAAACTCAGAAAGGTTGTGCTCACATAGGAATTTGCGGGGGATGTTCCTACCAGGCGCTCTCCTATGAGGATGAGCTTAAGCTTAAGCATTCTCAGGTTCAGGATCTGTTTGACAAGGAAGGACTTGGAATAAAGCTTGAGGAAATTGAACCTTCACCCATAGTCAGCGGATATAGAAACAAGATGGAATATACCTTTGGTGACGAAATAAAGGATGGTCCCCTGGCTCTTGGCCTTCACATGAAAAACAGGTTCTATGAAGTTGTAAATACCTATGACTGTAATATAGTCCACAAGGATTTTACTATAATAAGAGAGGCTGTAAGAAACCACTTCGACAATTTGGGAGTATCCTTTTACAATAAGAGAAACCATGAGGGTGTTCTAAGGCACCTTGTTATAAGAAGAGCCCACAGCACAGGAGAGATCCTTGTAAATCTAGTGACTTCAAGCCAAGAGTTCATAGACAGAGAAGCATTTAAAAATATACTCCTTGAATTGAGGGGAAATATTAATGGCAGCATAACCGGAATACTCCACACAATAAATGACGGCCTTGGAGACACGGTAACAGCCGATTCAATGGAGCTTTTATACGGGAAGGACAACATTAGAGAAGAGATCCTGGGTCTCAGGTTCGACATTTCTCCTTTCTCATTTTTCCAGACAAACACTTCGTCGGCGGAAAGATTGTATTCAATGGCAAGGGAATTTGCCGGGGATAAAAGAGACAGGATAATATTCGACCTTTACTCCGGTACAGGGACCATAGCCCAAATGATGGCAGCAGTAGCAAAAAAGGTAATTGGCATAGAAATAGTGGAAGAGGCTGTTGAAAAAGCAAGAGATAATGCCAAGATTAACGGGCTTAACAATGTAGAATTCATAGCTGATGATGTATTCCATGGAGTTGAAAAACTGGAATATAGGCCTGATCTAATAATTCTCGATCCCCCGAGAGATGGAATTCATCCAAAATCCATCGAGAAGATCATAGACTTCAGACCAGAAACCTTTGTATATGTGTCCTGTAACCCTGTGACTCTTGTAAGGGATCTGAAAATATTCGTAGAAAAAGGTTATAAAATAAAAAGAGCTAAATGTGTGGACCAATTTCCAAAAACCCCGCATGTGGAGACGGTTGTTTTATTGTCCCACAAAAAACCTGACGATTTTATCAGCATAAAAATGGACTATAGTGAGGACAGAGAAACCCAGCCAGACCGTGTTACCTATAAGTTGATACAGGATTATATAATGAAAAAGTACGGCTTCAAAGTTCACAGTGCTTATATTGCAGAGGTTAAACGCAGTCTTGGCCTCCCTATGTACGACGCACCAAACGCAGTGGAAGAATTGAAACACCCATATAAACCAGCACCTCAACACAAAGTAGAGGCTATCAAAGATGCACTACGTCATTTCAAGGTAATAGATTAAGAAGAACCCTCACGGAGCGTTTTATTCGCTCCGAGAGGGTCTTTTCCTTTATCTGCACCATAACGGCCTATGGCGAAAAAAAATAGTAGGACGATAAACATACGGTATATAATTAGAAGAAACTCTTTAGAGGCAAGGGTTTTATCCGCAAGCCATCAGAAGCATTAGAGCTTTTGTACTCTCTACGTCTCGGGTATCCAGAAACGCCTCAAAGTCTTTGACGACTTCTTTTATGTGTTCTTCTGACTCCTCAGCGTCAGTATAGCTCTGCGAGTCATTATAATCCAATGAAAAGACCTTTCCATCATTCCAGCAGTACTTCCAGCCTGCGGGTAATTCTCCCAGTATCTTATACTTTAAATGTTTAGATAACTGGATAACGATACTCGGATGGTACATATCAGAAGCAGTGCCTACGCTATTGACGCTGTAAATTGCCATCACAGGCTCAAGTCCAAGGTTATAAAGTCTGTCCACTATACCAACCAGTATGGGGTCAGTCAATACCTGTCGTTTTATCTGACACTCATGCTCAGTGCTATTTGTGATGGCCTGTTTACAAATCATGCAATAACTTTTAGTTTCGACAACCATACTCATACCTCCAATAGTAGGAGTAATGCCTTTACAGCCTCGCAATCCCTTGTGTCCAAGTAGTCCTCAAATTGTTTTATCAGTTCATATACTCGAGTTTCTGCACTCTCACCGAATCCAAGGTTATACCAATGTTCCACGTAGGCAATCATATGTAACTCCGACCTATCAGGGGTCACAGTATGCCAATGATATTGCCAGCCTGCGGGCAGTTCTCCCAGCACAGCCTCGCTTATCTTTTGGCCAATATCAATCTTAATTGTTATTAAGTACTTGGAGTCACTTGCTTCTCCCAGCTCCGTGGTAGACCACACCGCAACCATCGGCGTAATCCCCATCATGTACAACCTGTCTACAATCCCTACCATTTCTTTATCAGCCACAACTAAATTCTCTGTCGAACATTTATGTGTTTTTTCACTGCCTACCCATATTTTGCACTTCATGCAATATGACCTAAATTCAATATCCATATTAAAATCCTCCCTTAAATCAGTTTTATTGGCCTTCATATATCGTCTTGTATTTGTAAGCCGTCTGCCTGCTAATACCACATACACGAGCCAGTTCAGTAAGGGTTAAGTCCCCAGACTTGTATTTTGGATAATGGCGAAGAAATCCAGTGGGTATGTTATCCAGTGTAGTTTTAGGTCGTCCAATCACAGCACCCTTTGCCTTAGCATTTGCCATGCCTGACTTAACTCTCTGCGAAATAATCGCAGCCTCAAGCTCGGCAAACACGCCCCACATTAGAATCATTCCTCGGCTCATAGGGTCATCCTTGCTACAATCTATTTCCAGACCTCCTATAATGAGTTTTATTCGCCTTTCCTGAGCTATTTCGATAATTTCGCACAACTGTTTGGTAGACCTTGATATACGGCTCACCTCGGTAGTAGCTATCGCATCGCCTTCCTCAATTCTTTCCAATAGCCTCTCCCACTCAACCTTGACAAGTTTCTTGCCACTTACGTATTCAAAGTAGATGTGTTCGTCATTTACACCCAGTTTCCGTAGTTCTCGCCTTTGACGGTCAATATCCTGTCTTGATTCATCAGTACTACATCTGCAATAACCATAGATTGTACTCATAATTAAAACCTCCTTCCTTTTCATTGACATCTTCATCTACTGCCTGAACGCCTGAATTTCCAAGAGTGTAAAGAAAACCGTCATTTTTCTTTCTTTGACATTTGCATCATTTTATACGCCTCAAAGACCGCATAAAATCAAAATTCTTATTTTCCACGAATCCCGACAGTATCAGGCTTACTGCAATAACGAAAGGTATTCTTTTCGTTGACACGACTCTACCGGGCCACGAACCTATAGTCAATAGGTATTTTTCAGTTCTATCCGATACCATCGAGCTTCTTGCGTCAGGTAGTCATTTTAACCTTTATTAAAGACGCAATAAAACATACCCCTTAGCAGGGTTAGGTTTTTCTGCTAAGGGGTATATTTTTGCCTATCGAAATTCCATCGACATCAACACACGTCAATTTTTTACATTCCAAGTCGACCAAAACCTCAAGAGCCGACTTCAACATCTTTGTAGCTCGATTTAGAACGTCTTTAATTTCTTTCATCAAGTTTTAACCGACCCTATCAGGCCTCCCTTTAGCCAAACAAATTTATAAAAATTTTTGCGATAAATTTACCACTTTAAATCCAATTTCTAAATATTATTTCGGATTTAAATTGTGAGCATAGATGCTAAAATATAAATAAATTAATAAACATGTTTTATAAAAGAATTAGCATAGAGTACAGCAAATGTAGTAATTTCAACTATTATAAAGATTTATCTTTTTAAAAAGTAATTTTATGATATAATAACTTACAAAAGAAAGGTGGTAGCGTGAACTTGAAGTTTATAGATTTATTTGCTGGTATAGGTGGTTTTAGGTTAGGATTTGAACGAGAGGGTTTTGAGTGTGTATATAGTAGTGAAATAGATGAACATGCTTGTAGTGTATATGAAGCTAATTTTGGAGAAAACCCATATAGTGATATAACAAAAGTTGACCCAAAAGAAATTCCAGATTTTGATGTGTTATTAGCAGGTTTTCCTTGTCAAACATTTTCTATTTGTGGTAAACAGAAAGGTTTTTATGATACTACAAGAGGAACGCTTTTTTTTGATATATGTAGAATATTAGAAGCAAAAAAACCTAAAGCATTTGTATTAGAGAATGTTAGTAATCTTGAGAAACATGATAAGGGTAAAACATTAACTATCATGTTAGATAGCTTACATGAGTTAGGATATACAGTAAATTATAAAGTTTTAAATGCAAAAGACTTCGGTGTACCTCAAAATAGAGAGAGAATAATTATAGTAGGTAGTATAGATGGTTTTTTATTTGATTTTGAAAAATTAGAAAAAAAACCTGTTATATCAATGAAACCTTTTTTGGATAAAGATGGAAGCTTTGATTACCTAAATGAAGATGAGTATACTTTAATAGATAAAAAGTATATAAATGTTCAGAAATCTGGATTAATATTTGTAGGATATAGAAATAAAAAAATTAGAACAGTAGGGGTTAGACCTGGAACAGAACATTTATCAAGGGTTCACAAACAACCTAATAGAATTTATTCTGCAGAGGGGATACATCCTACAATAGCATCACAAGAAACAAGTGGAAGGTACTGGATTTTAGTGGATGGGAAAGTAAGAAAATTAACACTTAATGAGTGTTTTCGATTTATGGGTTTTCCAGAAAACTTTAAGAAAGTTGGGACCATAGGTCAGTTGTATCTACGAGTAGGTAACAGCATATGTGTAAACATGGTACAAGCTGTTGCAAAAGAAATTAAAAATCAATTCTTCACAAAGGGGGTAAATGTTGAAATGACAGAACCAATGCAGTTCCTTGAATCAATATATCAAGAAGCAATAGCCATGAAAGATATTAGCGAAGCAGGTTTAACAAAAAAACAGTTGGATTGGGTAAATGCTATTGTAGAAAAAGAGGAAACACAAAAAGGTGTTTTTACAGTAACATTTACAAGTTTAACTTATAAATGTCTACATCCAGAGCAAGATGTTCGATTACATCAAGCAAATATGGAAGGTGGGTATAGCGGAAGAACTTTTGATACTAAATATGTTACACCTTTCTTAAAGAGCAAGAGGTTTTATGGTGCAATGAAAGAGAGTGGTTGGTTGACAAGAAGTTTGGAACAAAATATTCCATACCACAAAGACTTTCCAGGTAAGATTAGTAATAAAAAAGTAAAGGAAGCATTTTTAAATATATTAGATGACATAGAAACAAATAAAGCAGACCCTAAAAAGTATTTAAAAGCAATAATTAAAGGTAGTGTAGTTGAAAAAAGTAAAAAAGCCTTGGTGTTAATAAACCCAATAGAAGCTGAAACCAAATTAAGTATTAATGATATAATGTTATATTTACATAGACACTTTTATTATAAATACAAAAGCAGAGGTGCTTCTATACTTCCAGTTTTAGCCTTATATAGTGTGTATGAATGTATAGTAGAGGAATTAAAGAGGTTTAAGGGTAAAAAATTAGATGCATTAGCATCACATACAAGTAGTGATAGAAGTAGTGGTGCAACAGGTGATATAGTAGTAAGAAATGAAGATGGTAGTTTATATGAGGTAGTAGAAGTAAAATTTGATATTGCACCTGATAGTATCATGATTGAGGATGCGTATAAGAAAATAGCAACAACGACAATCCAAAGATATTATGTATTAAGTACAGAAAGTCCAATAGATGAGGAGTATGAGAAAATACAGGCAGTTGTAAGTAGAATAAGAGAAGAGCATGGATGTCAAGTAATTATAAATGGGGTTTTTCCGACTTTAAAATATTATCTCAGATTATTAGAGAATACTGATAAATTTGTTGAAAGGTATCTTTATAATTTAGCAAATGACCCTGAAATCAATTATGAGCAAAAACTTGCTTGGAACATTATAACAAATGAGGAAAATGATTAAAATGGTTAAAATTGTATTTAAGCAACCTTAAACCATAATGAGGTAAGTAATTTATTGAAATCCTAATGATGACAATTCTATCAAATGACAAAATATAACATATATCTTCTTCCCTCACATAGTCAAGTATTTCCTTTAACTTTGGACGATTAGTGGTTTACACTTTTGCTCAATAAAGTTTAATCCACATAAATCTATAGAAACAGTCCTTATCCAAGGGCTGTTTTTCTTATCCAAACCTCTCCAATCGCCCTACAACCGCCTCAACACCCCTCCTAAGTATCATAAGACTACTTCTCCACCTAAAACCCCACAGAACGCTCCCAGACGCCTAAAAAGCATAGTTTAGTGGGCTTTTATCGGAGGTAAGCCTCCACTTAATGTATAGCACGCTCAATGAGCAACTACGAAAGTCGTACCCACGCATTGAGCGTTACGCTCATTGACGTATGCGCTCACTCAGCCTAAAATTCTTAAAATAATATTGACAACACGCTCAATGAGTGGTATATTATACATATACACTCAATGAGCGTGTCGTCACTTATAAGGAGGTAATTAAGATGACTACTGCTGAAAGAATTAAGCAAGCACGGCTAAAAGCAGGGCTTTCAAAGAAAGAATTATCTGAAAAATATAGAATTCCTCTAAGAAGTATTCAGCAATGGGAAGAAGGCAGTCGTAAGCCACCAGAGTATGTAATCGACCTATTGGTACGTTGCTTAGAACTTGATTTCAACCATGAACCCGCAGAGCAGGAACAGGATTTATCCGCACCGAAGCAACTTATCTTTACCGACCACATAGGCAAACCGCTTAAAGAGCCTTTTCTATCGGCCGTTAAGCAAGCTTACGACGATAGAAAAGTACAATTCATACCCGCCACAGACGATGAAGGCAACCAGATTGAGAACCCTCGCAAAGGCAAGCTCTACATGGTCTTAGCCCCCGAAGAATACGGCTTAGACATGGGTTTTGAGTTCAGGATAAAGGAGGTATAAATTATGGTTACGATTACAGAGCTTAAAAATATGCTCGACCTATTAACAATTGACACCTTAACCAATATTAATCGCAAGATAGTCACCGAGGAGCCTTATAGCTGGGGACGCACCCCGCTACTACACTACGCCCCCGAAGCATTAGCCGACTATGCAGATGCTATTTATCGGTACGTCATCGCCCCTCTTGACCCAGACACTGCTACAGACGACGACCTCAACCAATACATAGCCCAATACCTTGCCCATTACGAGCAAGCGGAAACTGCCTTTGCCTCGGTCAGTGTAGACCTTGCCCATAGACTAATCACCATCAGTCGTACACCGATTAAGCCAGAGCTTCCGCCAAACTTCATAGACGAAGGCGATAACGTTTACAACCTAATCGCAGACTACTTCGACGGCAAATCCTACGACCTTTACCCTCATTTCAGCAATTTCTTGTATTCTTACTTGTCCCCACTCCGTCGAGCCGACCTAATCGCACACGACCAACGCCTAATCGACCTTGTCAAAGAGGCAGACGAGCTTATAGCCCCTCACAACAAAGCTCTCAGTGCTTTTATCGGGCGTGAGCTTAAGCGATTACAGTCAGCAGTCAAAGACCGTATCAGATACACCAAACTAAAGCCTGAGGACATAGACACGCTAAAACGCAACCATCACCGCATCCTAACAGACGACTGGCAATCCATTAACCAAGCTATCAACACACGCTCTTTATCGGCCTCCATCTTAAAACTGATAAAACGCACCCTGCAAGACCTTAAGACTGCACCAAAGCCAGCACCAAAGCCAGCACCAAAGCCAGTTATGTCTTTATCCGCCTACATCCAGCACTTTACGGACAGCTTGGAGGCAGCCTACGCCAAGCTAATGGCTAAAAGAGCCAATGCCTATGCTGACGGTGTCGACCCCATTGACGACATTAAAGCTGGACTGCTTGCATCACAGCGAGCCGTCACCCAAGGTATCGACCTATCAGGCATAGAGGAGACACAGGCAAAGGGCAGGGAGTTTTTCAGTCATTTTAGTAATTTAAGGGCGATTTTAACGGCCTGCTTACAGATAGACCTATATACACTCTCAGTAGATAGCGTTTTTACACCAGAGGTACTAAATCATGGCGTTATACAGGGCATACTTGCTTTTACCGCTAAGCTCCGTCCACACTTTAAGACCCGCAATCTTATACTTATGTATGACCGTCTTGCCGAGGAGTTATATAGCTCTATCAGCAGACACACCTGTGGTTTTGCCGATGCACTGCCTCTACCAGACATCGCACCACTATCAGACGATGTCATAGCAATCACACCCAAAGCTCCCCGCATTGCACCTGACAGTAAGCCGTTGCCCTTTGACTTGACACAGCCTATACAGGATATACTTAGCACCCTTGGTGCAGATGTAGTCACCACGGACACCGAGGTTTTATCCGCACCAGACCCCAGCACCTTAACGCCAGTCGACGACCAGACCCTAAAAACCATAGCCTGCTACCTTACAGGTAGTGCCTCCACTCCGTACTTGTTTAATGGCGACCTGATAATCCACAGCCCCCAAACAAACCAATACCTAAAAGTCCTGCCCACCATACGAGAGGACGGCTACGCAGACTACGTATTTACTGCCTACAACATCAAAGCCCTAAAAGACCGCATTAACACTTTACAGGGGGTTTTATTAGCCGACCCAAGGTATCGTAGTAGTCTGTCACCATGTATCACCCATATCCCGCAGGGCGACCCTGTAGCACGTCAAAAAGCCATTAAGGATATGCAGGAGTTGGCCGACATACTGTTAGCTCAAGTTAATGACCTCTACAAGTACGATGCTGATGATTATGATGGCGATACCGATTATGTTGTCACCAAACGCACCATACGTCAGATAGTCCAGACCCCGTACTACAAACCGATTTATCTGTCTGCACATCGTCTGGCAGCCTATGTCTACTACCCTAAGGAGTACTCAACTTATATAGCAGCCAAACCAACCGACCCTATAACGGGCAAGCCATTGGTTTACCACGTCCACCACAAAGATGGGTGCCGAAGCAACAACTGCCCAAAAAACCTTGAAATCGTATCTAAGCAGACAAACGACACAAGCAGGAGTACCAGCAAACCCGTGATTTATCAGGGCATCCATTATGACACAATCAAAGACTTTGCTGTTGCCAATGGGTTTAGCCATGATGCACTACGCCAAGCAATCAGCAGGGCAAAGCGGCAAGGCAAAACTGTTATTACCCATAAAGGGCTCAACATACATTTATCTAATGATGGTAGCGTATCAATCAATAACTAATAAAATAAGCCCTTAACCCCGTGATATCAGAGTTAAGGGCTTATATGTCACACGAGGTAAGTCGTATTTTTGCATAATACAATTTCCAGTTACCCAAAATCCAATTTCTAAAGATTTTATTTGCTTTTCCACGATTTTTATTTAATTTTTAGTCCTCCTGTCCAAAACACCATAAAATGACCTGTTAAGCTCTACGCCATCGGGCTTAACCTCAAAAATACACAGATGTCACACGCCATATATATATATAAAAAATTCAAAGTGCGACTCCACCTGCCACCATCACCCTCCCCATTTACCATTTATGTTAATATTTACCATTTACCTGTCGTGTCCAAAGAGCCGTCGCACCCGTAGCCTTGTAGTCCTTACGGCTTCCTCGTCTACGTCGCAGGCAATCACCCTACGACCCCCAAGCTCAAGGGCAGCTACGACAGTCGACCCTCCGCCACACATAATGTCGCAGATTACGTCGCCATCTTTAGTGAGCCGACGCAAAAGCTCTTTAACCCCCTCAACGCTCTGCCCCCACTTATGGTATGTTTTATCTGTACCGTCAGGGTCTGGCGGGGCTTCGATTAAATCGTAAACCATCTTTCCTTCGTACTTTCCCTTGACATACCATAAGACGTGTTTAACCGCCGTAGCCACATTACGACTATGTATCAATGGTGAGCCGTTGCTTTTACAGACGTAAGCGAGCGTCCAGTTGTACCGTAACCTTTTATCCGTAGACAGCTCCACAATAGCCTTGTCAAGATTAGCTCCTCCACACAACACCAGCAGTGAGCCTCCCTCTCTCAATATCCTACCAGCTACGGTAGATATATGACTGTAAAGCTCCTCGACCGTCTTAACGTCGTACGGAGGGTCTACAAATATCAAATCCACAGACTCATCTTTTATTTGTGGTAGGCCTGTCCTAATGTCATCAACAAACACCTCGACGTCCTCCTCTGTGACAGTCAGCAGAGGATTTTTATTTGCCCTTGTACACTCCTTGTATAACAACCTTTGGCAGTATCTTGGCGACCTACTCCCTCTCTCCATCATCTTATCAAGTACACCCGGGGTCTTTATAGCTCGTATCGACCGTCCACTCAACCCATCGAGAATATCTGGATGCTCCATTATGTACGGATGGTTCGTCCAGTCGTACGCACCTGTGTCCACCTGTCCATTTTGGACAGTTTTATCTGCTAATTCCCGCCTTACAGAGCCGACCGTAGTAGGCGATACACCCAACATCTTGGCAATTTGTCTATCAGACAGTTCGGGAGCAACCCGCAGTCTGTCGGTAATCTGACGTCTTTTCTCGCTTTGCGTAGGCGGTTTTATTTGCTTACGCACTTTATCACCTCCTATGAGCCGATACCATTTTATCATACATTTTGCGTAACAATCAAAATCAAATGTGTGCCTTGCTCAAATCTTATCAAAAGTCACAGGAGGGTACATAGATGGATAAGGGTAGAGCAAGAGAAAAATTTGTGTCAATTATGGCTTCAATGATTGAGAAGTACGGAGAAGAAGTGCTTGTGGAAATAGAAGCCGACAGTCAAAAATAGGATATGTTTTATCAGGACTACTTACGCAGGTAGTCCTTTTTATTTACACACAAGACCGTTCTGTGTGATATAATAGCTCACAAAGGACGGTGGTATGTATGAAAAAACGGAAAAAAGCAGTAGTGTACTTGCGAGTATCAACATCTATGCAAGTAGACGGCTATTCTTTGGACGCACAAAGAGCGTCCATTGAGCGATATGCAAGAGCCTTTGACATAGATATAATTGACGTTTACAAAGATGAGGGTCGGTCAGGTAAGTCCATTGCAGGGCGAGAAGATTTTATCCGTATGTTCAACGACATTGAGGAGGGTAAAATAGATGTTGATTATGTAATGGTTTTTAAACTCTCACGTTTTGGTCGTAATTCGGCCGATGTGTTATTCTCACTACAAAAACTTCAACAGTACAATGTAAATCTGATTTGCACAGAGGAAGGGCTAAACTCAGCGCAAGCGTATAGTAAGATGATGTTAACAGTTTTATCCGCAGTAGCTGAGCTCGAGCGTGATAATATAGTAGACCAGACTATGTCTGGTCGTAAACAAAAAGCCAGTGAAGGTAAGTGGAATGGAGGTTTCCCGCCATACGGATACGGCATAAACGAGGACGATATTTTAGTAATCAATGATAAAGAAGCCGAAGCCATACGCATTATTTATAAGAAGTACTTAGAGGGTCTTGGGTTCAACGCAATATCAAAATATCTTAAGCGTCAGGGTATAGATAAAATACCTCGCAAAAACGGAACTCTTACACAATGGAGTGCCAAGCTAATCAAAGACATCATCGACAACCCAGTATATTGCGGGAAAATCGCTTACGGACGACGTACAAAGAAAAAGAAGAAAGGTACAGACAACGAGTACCAGACAGTTAAGCAAGTAAAGGACGCCTACATAATTGCTCAGGGAAAACATGAGTCAATTATATCTGAAGAAGATTGGATTAAAGCTCAACAACGCAGAGAGGAAACAGGAGTAGCCTCCCCATCTTCTATCGGGCGCAACAGAGTACACATTTTATCGGGGATACTCCGCTGTCCAGAGTGTGGCGGTCCAATGTATACCAACAAAAATGCGTGGGTGCGTAAAGACGGAACACCAGTGGAGCGCCACTATTATGTATGCTCCCGTGCCTATCACGCAAGAGGAATAGATTGCAAGTACAAGGCGAGCCTGCGAGAGGATGTTATTGAGCAAGATGTAATCAAAGCAATAAAGACTTTATCGGCAGACCAAGGCTTTGAGGAAGAAGTAAAAGCCAAGATAGGTAAAACCTTTGATACAGCGGAAATTGATAAAGAGTTGACTCAGTACGAAAAAGCACTTAAACAGGCAACAGCAGTAAAAGATACATTAGAGCGTGAAATAGATACGCTACCTTACGATGCACCTCACAGAGACAGGAAGTTGCAAGACCTTAACAAGCGATTAGATAAAGCCTATGACGACCTCATCGAGGTTGAGCAACTTATAGATGACTTAAAAATACGTCGTGCAGCAATCAGGTCTAATGCTTTATCGGTAGAGCAGATATACACTCTGCTTGAGAATTTCGAACTCCTCTTTGATAAATTAACAGCTGAGGAAAAACGGCAGGTAATATCAGCATTAGTAAAAGAGGTTGAGGTTACTAAAGAGCCGTCTGGTAGGAAAAAGAGCGACACCAAGAGTCGTTTGAGGTCTATAACCTTTAATTTCCCAATATACTACGACGGTAATGTTGGTGATAAAATTTTGTGGGAAAAAGATACGCACGTTGAGTGCGTGGTGTTGATGTCAAGGGTAAAATGAGAGGTGTGCGAAAAGCCTAGTAATACTGGGATTTTTGCGTATTTGTGATATAATTCCATTGTATGAAAATAGAAAAAATATCGCTTCGTGGGAATATATCCGAGAGGATGATATTGACCCGTACAGAGCGATATAGATGTCATAGTCTGGCGAGTGGTCAGGATAGATGTCAGCGGTTCGCGTGTGGTCGATTTAGATGTTTTTCGGATTTTGGGAGGGTTGTGTGGTCAGGTTGGATTTGTAGATCAATCTCGATATTAAACGACACTGACAGGCGGGGGTGCGCCTCCGCACTTTCGTCTTTGATGCGGACAAGTTCATTCAAAACCTCCTGAAAATCAAGCCCTCCGTTTGAGGAATATATATCCGGCACGTTTTCCAGCACGGCAAACTTCGGGTATTCGTTGCCTGTGGCGGCGAGCATTTCCTTAATGATTCGTATCACCTGAAAGAACAGTCCCGACAGCTCGCCGTGAAGTCCGGCGCGCTTGCCCGCGACTGAAAGGTCTTGGCAGCAAAAACCGCCCGTGACGATATCCACGGGCTGCACTTTGGAACCGTCTATCTTGTTGATATCGCCCAAGTGTTTCATCCGCGGCAGGCGTTTGGTGGTTACCCGTATGGGGAACGACTCGATTTCGGAAGCCCAGAGCGGTTCGATTCCCGTTAAAACGGCCCCGAGCGGAAAACCGCCGGAGCCGTCGAAAAGCGAACCGAGCGTAAGCATTTTATCCACGTCCCGCCACCTCCTTGACGAGGTCGGCATAGGCAAACGTCTTTCCGCCGCGCTCGCAGGTGATGTCTTCATCGTTTCCTTTGAACTCGGCGTACCGGCGCAGGATGACGGAAGCATATTTTTCATCCAGTTCCATCATGCAGCAGATGCGGTCGGTCTGCTCACAGGCGATGAGCGTGGAACCGGAGCCGCCGAAGGTGTCCAGCACGATGCCGTTTGCCTGACTGGAGTTGCGGATGGGATAGGTCAGCAGGTCGAGGGGCTTGCTTGTTGGGTGGTCGCTGTTTTTCTTTGCTTGGCGAAATTCCAGACGGTGGCTTCCAAGCGCCCCGCGTACCACTTGTGGGTGCCGGTTTTGAGCCAGCCATACAGAATCGGCTCGTGCTGCCACTGGTATGGCGAGCACCTCATCACAAAGCTGTCCTTCACCCAGATGCAGGTGCCGGAGAGGTGAAAGCCCGCTTCCCGGAACGCCGAGAGCAGGAAAGCGTAGAACTGACCGGGCTCCTGGCTGTCGTTCTTGATTTTCAGCCCGCCGGAGCCTTTGAAATCCACGTTGTACGGCGGGTCGGTCAGAACAAGATTTGCTTTTCGTCCGTTCATCAGCCTTTTGACCGTGTCCGCATCGGTGGCGTCGCCGCAGATCAGGCGGTGGTGCCCCAGCGTCCACACATCGCCGGGCAAAACAAAAGCCGCCTCTTCCAAAGCGGCTGTTAAATCGAAGTCATCGTCCTGTACCCTGTTGCCGTCATCGGCAAAGAGCTTTTCGATTTTCTTCGGGTCGAATCCTGTGAGCTCCAGATCGAAGCCGAGGTCTTTCAGTTCCCCGAATTCCAGGGCCAGCAGTTCTTCGTCCCATCTGGCGTTCAGCGCCAGCCGGTTGTCCGCAAGAATATAGGCGCGCTTCTGCGCTTCGGTCAGATGTTCCGCAAACACGCAGGGAATCTCGGTCAGCTCTTCTTCGCGGGCGGCCAGCACACGTCCGTGCCCGGCGATGATGTTGTAGTCCTTATCCACAATTACGGGGTTGACAAAGCCGAATTCCCGCAGGGAGGCGCGGAGCTGCAGAATCTGCTCCTTGGAGTGCGTCCGGGCGTTCCGGGCATACGGCACCAGCTTGTCAATATTCACCTTTTCAAACCGTTCGGTCGACTGCATCTCTTAAAACCCCCTGTTTTTCAGCATTTCGAGAAATTCGTTCTTTCCCTCGTATTTCGTTTCGCAGTTCTGCGAGACGATCAGCCAAATCTGGTTGTAGACCGCCATCATGGCCTTCTGGTAATCCAGCTCCATGTTGACGTAAGGCGACCGCTTGCCGGACGCGATGCGCCCCAGCCTGCGGTTCATGTATTCGCATTCTAGATAGGCCCTGCGCAGAAACGCAAAGTCCTCGATGAGGTTGGGCGCGATTAGTTCCCCGCACCCGGACCCGTCGATCCAATCGGCGAGCATTTTGTAAATTTTGCTGGCTGGCGGCAGGACGTCGCCACCTTCCTTGGCGGTCATGTCCAGATAGGTGGGCAGGCGGTGCACGTCCTTTGATTTCTTTGATTTTTCAGCGTTTGATTTTTCCGGGGTCTCGCCCTGAAATTTCAAAACAGTCAGCTCCCGCTTGCCTGGGTTGCCCTCCAGGAGCTTGTCGGCAAGCGGCTTTTTGGGGCGGTCCGCACAGGGCCTTGCTCCTCCTCTCGGCACGGACCTCACCTCCATTATGCATCTTTGAAAAAGTTTTTGAATTTGCGAAAATTTATACGAAAGGCCGGGCGCGCTGCCCAGCTTGAAAACCGTAGAGATTCAGACCACCCCTCCCGATTTCAAAAAATCTAAAAATAATCGCTCCGCTCCGCGTGAATCCTCGAATGGCATTCCTGACACAGCGCCAGCAGATTCGACCAGTCGTTTGTTCCGCCGTCGGTCAGCCTGCGCTTGTGATGAACCAGAACGGCGGGGGTCAGCCTGCCTTCCTCCCGGCACCGTTCGCACAGCGGATAAGCCGCAAGAAAGGCCGCGCGTATCTTCGCCCATGACCTGCCGTAGCGCTTGTTGGACTCCGGGTCGCGGCCGTAACGGTTGTAGCGTTTTGCTTCCAGTTTTGCGTGCTCCTCGCAGTAGCGCCCGGCAGTCAGTCTGGGACAGCCTGGGTAGGCGCAGGGTTTCTTTGGTTTGTACGGCATGGCCTGCTATCTCCTCAAACATAGTAAAAGGACGCGCCCGATTGCGGGTGCGCCCTTCATTTTTTCGCTATTATAGTTATATCACAGGGAAAGGGTGGCTTTCTGTGGCCTTAGGTGGCGAATTCCGCTCACGGGTATCGGCCGTTTGGGTTTATCGGAATAATATCTCTAAATATCTTGTTTTACAGTTGATATTATTCCGATAATGTGGTATACTATAACAAAAGACCGGGAGGTGAAACGATGCAATATATAACCGTAAAACAGGCGTCACAGCGGTGGGGCATATCCGACCGGCGGGTCCGCTTGCTTTGCGCCGAGGGGCGGATCGAGGGAGTCGTCAGAAAAGGGCGTTCCTACCTTATTCCGGCGGACACGTTAAAACCGATTGACGGGCGCAGCCTGCGCGGCAAGGAGATTCCGGAACAATACGCCGCACTCTTTACGTCTATCGACGAGATGAAGGCGGAGCTTGACCGCCGGCGTCCGCTGACCGCGGGGGAACTGAAACGCCTGCAGGATGAATTCCTCGTGGAATTCACCTACAACTCTAACGCCATCGAGGGCAACACGCTCACGCTGCAGGAAACCGCGCTGGCGCTAGAGGGCGTGACCATAGATAAAAAGCCGCTCAAAGACCATTTGGAAGCGGTCGGGCATCGCGACGCTTTCCTTTATGTTGTTTCGCTTGTCAGCGAAAAAATCCCGATTTCGGAACGAATTATTCGCGAAATCCACTCCCTTGTTTTGATGGATCGACCGGAGGATAAGGGCGTGTACCGGAGAATCCCGGTAAAAATTATGGGCGCGTACCACGAACCGCCGCAGCCTTACCTGGTCCCGGTTCAGATGGAACGGCTGGTTGCGGATTTGTCCAAAAACAACCGACACCCCATAGAAACGGCGGCGCTGTTCCACCTGAACTTTGAGGGCATCCACCCGTTCATCGACGGCAACGGCCGCACCGGGCGGCTGATTTTGAACCTGATGCTGATGCAGGCGGGTTATCCGCCCATTGACGTGAAGTTTGCGGACAGGAGAAAATACTACACCTGCTTTGATAGCTATTATCGGGACAACTATGCATCCCCGATGGTGAACATGGTGGGAGAGTATGTAAAGGAAAGGCTTTCCCAATATTTGAACCTATTGCAGGACTAAAAACAGCCTCGCGGAGAGAAAAACCGCGAGGCTGTTTTCTATGGTTCGGCGCGGCGGATCGCGTCCACCTCGTTCAAAGCCTTGTTATGCAGCCGATGCAACCAGCGGATATCGAGATGCAGTGCCACGGAAATTTCCTCCCAGGTGTTGAAGCACAAGTACCGCAGTTCCAGAAGCGTTTGGAGTTCGGGGCTTTCCACGAATTTGATAATGGTTACCACTTCGTGCTTGAGGTCGATGAGGCACTGGAGGTCGGCGTTGATTTCATCCTCCAAGTCCAGCATCTTCACGATAACATCCTCCATCCGGTGGACGTTGCGGTTGTTTTTGTCCGGCGGCACCTGCTTTCTCCGCAAGGATCCGCAGGGAGCGGATCTGCTCCAGCTTCGAATTGATGCGCTGGTCGATGCGGTAGGTTTGGGAAAGGTACTCCTTCGCCGAAAGGGGGCGTGTATCCATAGGGATTCCTCCTCGGGTTTTGTTTCCCTCGGATTGACTCCGCAGATTTTCACAGATTGGCTTTAACGGCTTCGATCAGCGCACTCTGGGCCGCGTCCTTCCGGGACAACGCCTGCAGGATGCGCTCGTCAATCGTGCCTTTTGTGATGATGTGTTGGATGACCACCGTTTCCGATTGCTGTCCCTGCCGCCAGAGACGGGCATTGGTCTGCTGGTAGAGTTCCAGGCTCCATGTCAGCCCAAACCAGATAAGCGTCGAACCGCCGCTCTGCAGGTTCAGCCCGTGTCCGGCCGAAGCGGGATGAATCAGCGCCACCGGAAGCTTGCCCTGATTCCAACTGGTGATAGACTCTGATGTATCCAACTTAGAAAACGGAATATGACGTGCTTTCAGCCTTGCGCCGATTTGTTCCAAATCGTGCTTAAACCAGTACGTCACCAGAGCGGGTTTTCCGTTTGCCGCTTCGATCAGATCCTCCAGCGCATCCAGCTTGCGGTCGTGGATGCGGAGGACGCCGCCGCTGTCGTCGTACACCGCGCCGTTCGCCATCTGGCACAGCTTGTTTGACAGCGCGGCAGCATTGGCGGCGGTTACTTCGCCGTTTGCAGTTTGAAGCACGAGGTCGCGCTTCATTTCCTCGTACCGTTTCCGCTCGGACTCCGACATCCGCACCGGGTATTCGCTTGATACCAGTTCCGGCGTTTTCAGAAAATCGCCTGATCGCACGGAAATGGTGATGTTGGAAATCTTTCGGTAGATGGCTTCCTCCGCACCGGGCAGGGGTTTGTAGCTGAAAATGACCTGCCCGTTTCGCTTGTCTGGGACGAAGTAGTCGGTCCGGTATCGGCCGATGAACCGGCCCAGACGCTCTCCCATGTCCAGAAGCCGGAACTTCGCCCACAGATCCATCAGGCCGTTGCCGGTGGGCGTTCCCGTCAGCCCCACGATGCGTTTAACTTTGGGCCGCACCTTCATCAGGGCCCGGAAGCGCTTTGCTTGGTGGCTTTTGAAGCTGGAAAGCTCGTCGACCACAACCATATCCCACTGCCATAGAATTCCGCTGTTCTCGATGAGCCACGGAACGTTTTCCCGGTTGATGATGTGGATGTCGGCTTGTTTTTGCAAAGCAGCTTTTCGCTCGGCTTCCGTGCCGACCTCCACGGCAAACCGCAGGGCGGACAGGTGCTCCCATTTCTCGATTTCCGCGGGCCAGGTATCCCTTGCCACGCGGAGAGGGGCGATGACCAGAACACGGCGGACCTCAAACCGGTCAAACAGCAGGTCGTTGACCGCTGTTAGTGTAATCACGGTTTTGCTAACCCAAGCTCATATCCAGCAGGACGGCGGCAACGGGATGCTCCTCGATGTATCGGGCGGCATATTGCTGATAGCCGTGCGGAATGAACTTCATCCGGCATCACCTCCCGTAAATTTCAAAATGGTTTCAATCTGTGCTTCGTCGTCCAGCATATAGACTGCAAAGCCCAGGCGGCGGAGCATTCCATGCCGGGCGGCCTGCAGGGGGGCGTGGTTTCTCCCCACGCCTTTTGACCTCTGCAAAGGCGATTCTGCCGCCCGGCAGGAGAATCAGGCGGTCGGGCATTCCGTCCAAACCGGGGCTGACGAATTTGGGGCAGACACCGCCCACTTTTTTGACCGCCAGAACGAGCCTGCGCTCCAGTATTTTCTCTTTCACATACTCCTCCTTTTTCGCTTGCCCGTTTTGCCGGAGGTGCATTTCGTCCAGCCGCCCAAGCGGTTCAGAATGCCCTGGATTTCGTAAGAGTCGGCCTTTTTGATGGACTCCCGAGATTTTCCGAAACACTCGCACCAGATCTCCATCGTGAAGACCTGGGTGCGGCGCACCGTACCTTTTACCCGGGTAGGGTCGTCCGGCGAATGGAAGTACTCAAGCCTGCGGTAAATGTCCATGGCGTCCCAGTTTTCCGGGAGCAGGGTCTCCAGATAGTCGGCCACCAGGCCTTCCCGGTCGTTGTTTTCCATGGCCTCGCGCTGTTCGGCGAAGGCGGCCGCCGCAAGCTCGCCCGTCAGGTACAGCTCCTCGCCTTCGGCGTATCGAACCAGGGCTTCCGCCCAAATCTGATCGATGTCCGAAAGCTCCCACGGATGCTTCGTCCCGTTTCCGGTGACCCGCACCGGCCAGAAGCGGCGGTTGCCGGTAATGTCCCGCAGAAAGCCGCCGTCCGAGTTGGTCGTGCCCACGATGATGCACTGGCGCGGGTGGCTTTCCACCGCGCGGTCGTAGGAGGGGCGGTATTTGTCGTCGGTTCGGGTGATGAAGGACTTCACCGTTTCCACATCCATTTTCTTGATGCCCGTAAGCTCTCCGAGCTCCAGGATCCAGTAGCCCTGCAGCTTTCCGGGAATGAATGATGACCTTAAGATATCTGGATGGGCTTTGAACTCGGAGTACTTCTGTACAATTCTCCACGAACTTAGGAGTGACACAACATATCGAGCAGTAGTCGATAAACTGGTAAATGTTCCCGAAGCCGCCGATACTCG
The DNA here is from genome assembly GCF_004101785.1 of Gudongella oleilytica. Classification (NCBI taxonomy): domain Bacteria; kingdom Bacillati; phylum Bacillota; class Tissierellia; order Tissierellales; family Tissierellaceae; genus Gudongella; species Gudongella oleilytica. Next base: position 2,128,018 of record NZ_CP035130.1, on the reverse strand, counting down.
TGATACGGAGGCGATTAAACGCATAGCAACAGCGTACCTGAAACTGTTATTCCCTAATGTCAGAAAAACTACGGACATCACAGCGCGTGACTTCAATCGCTATTGCTTGCGCCGTGCTTGTGCTATGCGAGCTACAATAAAGAACCAATTAGGAATTTTAGATACTGAGTATCGAGGCAAAGACATCCCGCAATTCTCAATAAACGAGGAACTGTGCAATAATGAAAAATGATATAAGATGTTTTGCCTGTGGTAAGGCTCAACTCACAAGGGATGAGGTTGGGACAAACAAAAAGATGCTTGGCCATGATATAAAGCAGTTCTATTGCCTCGACTGTTTTGCTGAGCACCTAGACGTAACAACCGATGAGCTGCTAGCAAAAATTGAAGAATTTAAGGAGCAGGGGTGTACTCTGTTTTAACGGGGGAAACTATGATTTACGCCGACAATGCCGCAACAACAAAAATATCAGATAAAGCTTTTGAAAAAATGCTTCCGTTTCTACAAGAGCAGTATGGTAATGCCTCCAGTCAATATTCACTTGGTATAAAAGCAAAGCGTGCAGTTGAACAGGCGCGTAAACAAGTAGCCGAGGCTATTGGGGCTCAACCGGCCGAAATTACGTTCACCTCCGGTGGTTCAGAAGCTAATAACTGGGTTCTGCAAGGTGTCACAAAATTGTTTAAAGGTGAAGATATCCATATTATAACTTCATCAATTGAACATCACTCTGTCTTAAATGTGTGCCGTGCTCTTGAAACTGAGAACATTAAGGTTACTTATTTGCAAGTTAATAAAAATGGTCTTGTCTTAGTTGATGATGTAATATCGGCAGTCAAACCTAATACCAAATTTGTTTCTATCATGCTTGCTAACAACGAAATTGGAACGATTCAGCCGATAGCAGAAATAGGGAAATACCTTCATGGTAAAGGAATTTTATTCCACACGGACGCTGTCCAAGCCGTCGGACATATACCAGTTGATATAAATAAACTTCACGTTGATTTCCTGTCGGCTTCTGCTCATAAATTTAATGGAGCAAAAGGAACCGGCTTTCTCTATAAACGTGCGAGTGTTGATTTACCCAATCTTGTATTCGGTGGCAAGCAGGAACATGGCTACCGTGCCGGCACGGAAAATGTGGCAGGAATTGTAGCAGCAGGTTATGCAATTGAAGAAAACGTAAAGGAAATGCGAAAAACTGCTGAGCGACTTCAAGCGATGGTACAAACTACAGTTTCAGAAATTCGGGAGAGAATTCCCGACGTCTGGATAAATGGAAACGCAGAATTGCGTTTGCCTGGAACCGTAAACCTTGGATTCAATGGCGTTTCAGGTGAATCGTTGATGAACATTCTTGACCTGAAGGGGGTGTGTGTTTCAACCAGTTCTGCTTGTAATTCTGGAAACGATGAACCTTCCCATGTTTTACTTGCTTTGGGAGTATCCGAAGAACAAGCCAAGTCAGCAATTCGTATTTCATATGGTAAATATAATACTATTGAGGAAGCAGAATACGTTGCTTCAGCAATATGCGATGCATATAGTAAGATCAAATCCGCTATTTGAAAATTGTAAAGAAGGTAATGGCTTATTCCCAAAAGCGGATAAAAATTATCAAATACCGTGGCCATATTCCCACATACGCAAAATGGCTACAAAAACACCTTCGACCTGTTCCCTTGCACGGAAAAATTGCAAAACACATACTCGACATCAATCTGATGCTATCGTGCCATGTTGAAGTCGTAACCCTGCTTACAAGGAGTGAAGCGAGCTGTAAGTAGAGGTACGTCTCATGTCAGTAATGCCCAAAAGCACGATCGAAGAGAAGGAAAAGCAACAGGAAGCAACAGGGACGGTTCCTGTTGCTTTGTATGTATAGGGTATTTAAAAAGGTTGCATACTATAAAGTATAACAACCTTTAGATAAACCAATAACAGTTACAGGAATCTATTCCAAAAAATTACTTATATCCAATTCCATAATATAACGATCATGACCTTCGCCGTATTCATCCTTACTCCAAAACTCAGGACAGAGCTCAGCTTATACTATCATGTATTAGCTGAGCTCTTTGTCAGTAAATCAATATTCAGGAGGCAGTGCCATCATTTCTTCATAAGTAAACACTGGGCCGTCAACGCACATATAGTGGCTTCCAACCTTGCAGTGGCCGCATTTACCTGCACCACATCTCATGTGAGTTTCCAAGGTAACCAGTATGTCTGCAGGCTTCATCCCCAAATCCATAAGGTCTCTTGCAAGCTTCTTGATCCTTTCCGGTGAAGCACATATGAGAGCGGTCGTATTAGGCCAATCAAGGTCCAGATCAGGGAGCATGTCATTGACAAAGCCGCTGAATGCCTCTACCTCATCCGTCGGATCTTTGAGTGCATACTTAACTCTAAAGTTAGGCACCTTAGCCCATTCCTTCATCTCATCCTTATAGAGCAGCTTTTCATATCTAAGAGCACTAGCCATAATATAGACCTGCTTGAAATCTTCATTGTTTCTCAGTACAGGCTCGATAACTGTTCTAAGAGGTGCCATAGCAACACCAGAGCCTATAAAGATAAGGTTTCTTCCTTTAAGAGTTTCATAGGGGAATGCGCGCCCATAGGGACCCCTTAGACCTATCTTGTCGCCTTCCTTCATCTGGAACAGCTTATCTGTAACAGATCCAACATTTTTGAAATCGAATACGACTTCATCCTTCTGCTCAGACCCAAAGGGTATAGAGAGAGGTACTTCACCCTCACCAAAGACAGTTACCTGGAAGAATTGGCCTTTATGCTCATAGGTCTTATGCAGCTTTGGATCGTCATACCTCATGAAAAGGCGTTTTATATCAGGAGTTTCCTGCTTGACACGGGTTATAGTAGCAACGTCCGGTGTGAACAAACCGTGCTGCGATTTTATTTCGCGGTCCATTATTTCATGTCGGATCTTTGTGATCTGGTGTATAGCAGGTAGCTCCGGATTCTCCTTAGCAGCCCTTTGCATCTTTCCTATAATGTCGATTATGCTAATATAGGTCGGGCACACATCCGTACATCTTCCACAGCCTGAACAGCCTTTGAAACCAAATCTTTCCTCGATGTACTTCAGCTTGTCATAGATCCTGTACCTGACACGGGAAACAGCATCTCTTGGGTTGTGATTTTCAGCATTTCGAGTGAAGTGCTCACTTTGACATGAATCCCAGTATCTTACTCTTCGACCGCTGTTCTCATCGATTTTTTCTTCAACAACATTGAAGCAGGTACAGGTCGGGCAAACATTGGTGCATCCTGTACAGCCAATGCAAGCATGGGCTTCATCAAGCCAGAAGTCTGCATTAAATGTCTTTGCCATATCATCCCAAAGGTTAGTAAGGTCCATTTTAAGAGGGAAGCTGTCCTCAACTTTAGCCATTAAGGCATTCTTTTCATCAAGGATATCTTCATCTATTTCAGTAAAAAATGACTGAGCGTCGCTTATAAGAGCTTCACCCTTAGGTGTTGCAGCTTCGACAAGGTAGAATGTATCCATGGGGGTCAATGCTAAATCATGCCCCATTGTTGAAAACACACCTGTTCCTACTGAGGTGCAAAAGCAGTGAGGTCCAGCCTTTAGACAGTTCACAGCTATTATGGTCGTTTCATCTCTTCTGGACTTGTAATTCGGATCCGGATACTCATGAAGATAGAACCTGTCCGTGTATGCGATCCCGTATGTATCGCAGGCTCTTACTCCGAAAAGTATCCTATTCTTCGAGTGGTTGTGAGCAAGCCCTTCAATTTCAATACATTCTCCATTTCTGGTCCACTTGAATAAGCCTTCCTTCTGTTCAAATACCATCTCTTTTGCCGGTAGAGATAGGTTGATGTAATCCTCAGTCCTTTGAACCTCGCTGAAGGGCAGAAGCTGGATGTCCTTGCCCTTTCCGGAGGGAACATATACTGAGCTTTTTTCATTCCATATACTCAAAACCTGATCCAATTGATCCTTATTTATGGTATAGAGCTTATTTGATTCCACTATTCCACCTCGATTCTTACAGCTGAAACCTTCAGAGCCGGTATGTTTATAATTGGGTCCAGATTTTGTCCCCCAGTGAGCCGATTTGCCGGAGATTCGGCGAAATGGAACGGAACAAATACTGTTTTTTCATTTATGCGGTCAGTAACCATCGCTGGTGCTACTATGCTTCCTCTTGCAGATGTTATTCTGACAGGCTGGTGATCCTTTATACCAAGCTCCTTGGCGTCCTTGGCGTTTATTTCGACAAACCCCTTTGGATACTCCAAAGCCAGGGTCCAGACCTTACGTGTCATCGTTCCTGTATGGTACTGGTGAGTTACTCTTCCTGTAGTCAACAGGAATGGAAACTCCTCGCTTCTCTGATCTCCTAAAAATTCAAAATCGTTAACAGTAAACAACCCCTTGCCTCTCTTGAACTCTCCAACATGAAGAATGGATGTTCCGGGATGTTCCTTATCCGGACAAGGCCATTGTATACCTACTTCACGAATTCTTTCATGAGTGATCCCGCCGTAGATATCAGTCGCTATATTTATTTCATCCATTATGTCAGATGGACTCTCATAGCTCACATCCATGCCTATGCGCTTCATTATTTCTACTATGATCTCCCAGTCAGGCTTTGAGTCTCCAATTGGCTCGATTACCTTATGGATCATCTGCACCCTTCGGTCAGTATTGGTGTAAGTACCTTCTCTCTCCAGGAAGCTTGCGGCAGGGAGGACAACGTCTGCAAATTGAGCAGTCTCGGTCAAAAATATATCCTGAACTACCAGGAATGGTATCTTTTCGAGACAATGGATCGTGTGGGTCTGGTCAGGATCAGACAGTACAGGATTTTCTCCAACTATGTAGGCTGCCTTCATTGTACCCTCCTCCATCAGGTTGAACATCTGTATGATGTTCCTCCCTCTCAGGCAGGAAAAATCTCCCCAGATTTTTGTAAAACGATCTTTTGTTTCAGGCCATTCAGGTCTTTGATATCCTGGCAGAAAATCAGGCAAAGCTCCCATGTCCCCGGCACCCTGGACATTGTTTTGCCCACGCAAGGGATTTATACCTGTCGATGGTCTTCCAACATGTCCTGTTATCATTGCAAGATTAGCCAATGCCCGAATGCTTTTAACACCTGTTGTTTGCTGTGTCACGCCCATAGTGAAGAGAATCATTGCTTTATCAGTGGTCGCATACTTACGGGCAAATTGTCTGATGGTATCAGCAGGAACCTTTGATATTTTTTCAGCCCACTCAGGAGTACAGTCCTTTACAGATTCCTTCATTTCCTCATAATTCTCTGTTCGATTTTTTATAAAATCCTCATCAATTAAATTTTCCTCGATGATAACATTGATCATAGCATTGATCATAGGCAGATTGGTCCCAGGCTCGATAGGTGCATACCCGTGTGCGAAATCAGTAAGCCTGATTTTGCGGGGATCAATTACATACAACTCAGCACCCTTTTCAAGGGCTTCAAATATTCTTGTGCTTGCCAGTGGGTGTTGCTCGGTCGTGTTTGAGCCAATAACAAGGATCAGCTCTGCATCACTGATATCATTCATAGTATTAGTGGCACCTCCGGTTCCAAAAGAGGTAGAAAGACCTTCTACCGTTGGGCTGTGTCAGAGGCGTGCACAGTGGTCGATGCTGCTGGTCTTAAGTCCTGCTCTTGCAAGCTTTGCCATCAGGAAGTTTTCTTCGTTGGTGCATCTTGCCGAAGAGATAAGTCCTATTCTGTCAGTGTTGTCTTCATCTATCATCGCAGCCTTCAGTCCGGCTGCTACCTTATTCAATGCTTCATCCCAGGAAACTTCCTTGAAGGTCCCGTCTGATTGCTTGATCAGCGGAGTTTTCAAACGTCTTGAATCTCTTACAAAGGCATAACCATGCCAACCCTTGGAGCACAGTTTTCCTTTGCTTACCACATGATCATAGCTAGGCGTTATGCCTAAAACGGTGTCGTCATCTGCTACGTTCACGTAAATGCCGCAGCCGCACCCGCAATACCCACAGGTTGTTTCTACACGCTTCAACAAAATCCCTCCATTTTAATAAGATCGATGATTTCTAAATATTCGCTCTTTAATTTTAACACATTTCCTCAGATATTAACAACATGATAGTAGGGTAAGTTGGAATTATTCTATACTGCCATGGTTAGAAATTATATTAGCCTTGAGACCTCCATGTGATATCATGAGTTTAGGAGAATGAGATTTGTTTAGAGAATGATTACATCATATCTTTTGGTGGGATCGACATAAATGGGAGGTTAAGATGAATCCAAGATGCTTCAAATATTTTTAGATCAATAGCTCCGGTAAAATCATCGGAGCCTTTAGTATGTAAAATGGGATAACTTTTTGAAAGTATGTTAAGATAATCTTTAGAAAGAATAATACATTAAAGAATAATGTGAGGACCGATATGTGTACAGGAATAAAAGTCAATTTTGACAACGGATGTGTTTTGGGGAGAACTATGGATTTCGAATCCCCTATTGAGTATAATGCTCTGTTCCTGCCAAGAGGGTACAGCTACTGCATTGATTTAACAGGGAAGCCTTTATACTCGAAATATATGATGATGGGGATGGTTTTTAGAAATCGGGATCCGCTTAAGGATGGAGTAAATGAACACGGCCTGACAGGAATAACCAATGACTTTGGTGGGTTCAACCTCTATTCAAAGAAAATTGAACCAGATAAAATCAACATATCAAGCATGGATTATTTCAACTATGCTCTGGCAAATTACAAATCAGTAGATGAGCTGGAAAAGGATTTACCTAATATAAATATTTCTACAAGGGATCATAAAGGTGATAGCATATTATGTCCGGATTTTCACTTCATGTTTTCTGACTCAACAAAGAGATGTATAATAGTCGAGCCAAAACAAGGCAAACTGACCAGTACTGATAATCCCTATGATGTCATGACTAATTCACCTGATCTGGAGTCTCAAACCAGAAGGCTCAAGCGGTTGATGGATATTGAGAACCTGGATGAGTTCAACTCACCTAAGGATCTTCCTGGGGGTTATGATCCAATATCGAGGTTCATCAAGGCATTTTATCTTAATAGGATGAACATTCCAGCCGGAAATTGCAAGGAGGCATATTCTAATTTTTACAACATAATTTCAGCTATGACTATGCCGAATGGATTTGTGAGGAACAGAAAATACAGCTCTACGACTTGCACCAGGTACACCTGTGCCTATGACACAGAATATAAACATATGACAGTTAAGACTGATACCAATCCCATGATATATCAATTGAGCTTCCAGGATATTGAGGATAAGGAGAAAAGGCAGTCGTTTTTCATTGAATCTGAATTTGAGACAAAAAAATTAATATAAACAATAATCACCAAAAAATAACATTTGGAAAGGGAATTATTCAATGGATGGAAACAAACGCAATTTAATTAAGCCGGGGATCAGGGTGAGTGTAATACAAAAACAGGACCAACGCTCAGGGAAAACAACGGTAGGAATTGTCAAGGACATTCTGACTAAGTCGACCTCTCATCCTCATGGGATTAAGGTTAGGCTTGAGAGTGGAGTTATTGGAAGAGTTAAGGAGATATTTACAGATAGGTCTGGAATAAACGAGGATGAAAAATATTAAGAAATGGACAGTTATTACGGGTAATTGTTTTTTTGAGATAAAATGAAAACAGGTACTATTATTACATAGATCCATGCGAATGTATTAATTGGAGGAACTCCTGATGAAAAACTGAGAGTCACACAAGCCTTCCTTCAAATGAAGAAGTTTGATATTGATGAACTTGAAAAGGCAAGGCTGGGGAAGTGAATCCCCAGCCTTTAAGGTGTTACTTTACACTGATATTATGATCCTTGATTTTTCTCATTATCGTGGATTGACTTACACCTATAAGCTCGGCAGCCTTTCGTGTGCTTTTTGTGGCTTCAAGAGCTCTTGTAACAATTGTTTTTTCTACAGCACTGATTGCCTCAGCAAGCATTGGGATTCCATTTATCAATATATCGCCCTGCTGAACTCCGGTCTCCTCAAATGAGAAATATTTAGAGTAAAGATGTTTCGGTAACAGCAAATCGTCTATACACATGATCAGCAGTCTCTCAACAATATTTTTAAGCTCCCGCACATTACCAGGCCAAGTATATTCTTCCAGAATCTCGATAAGCTCTGCAGAAAATTTTTTATTCATCCCATATTTCTTGTTGTAAATATACAAAAAGTGTTGAAGCAATGGAGCAATATCCTCTCTACGCTCGTTAAGGGAGGGCAGCATTATCGTTGCAACGTTTAGACGGTAATACAAATCCTTTCTGAAGGTCCCTTCTGAAATCATTCTCTTTAGATCTCTATTTGTAGAAGCTATCAGCCTGGCATTTATTTTTATAGGTTTTGTCCCTCCTACCCTGAACGCTTCTCCACTCTGTAGAACACGAAGAAGCTTAGCCTGAAGCTGAGTTGACATTTCACCTATCTCATCCAACAACACTGTCCCTTTTCCGGCAATCTCAAGCAGACCTGGCTTCCCCTTGTTTAAGGCCCCTGTGAATGACCCAGCTTCATAGCCAAACAACTCCGACTCAAGAAGTGTTGGGGAAAGATTGCTGCAATTTATCTTTAAGAATGGCTGTTGTCTTCTTTTACTTGATGTATGTATAAGAGAAGACACTACTTCCTTTCCTGTGCCAGAATCCCCAAGTATCAGGACATGGACATCATATGCCGCAATCCGGAAAGCATCCTGTAGTGCATGTCTCATCTCAACGCTTTCGGCTATTATATCTATCGAGCTGTCCTCATAAAGCTGCATCGAGATAGGTGCAGGAGTGTCCCATGAATATTGGGACTTTTTTATTGAATTAGCATACTCGAAGGCATTTGCACAAATAAGTATCAATACTGGTTCACCAAGGTTGTTATAAATGGGAGTACCGGTTATGAATGCAAACTTGTCGGTCTTAAACCTCTGGAAAACAGTTACCACTTGATTCGTTTTAAGGACTGTCGGAGTGACCAATGGAGTAAAATATCCTGCAGTTTCCAGGTCGTATACCTTCTTCCCGATGATCTGCTCACGATTCATACCTGTAAGCTCCTCATAAGTGCTATTCAGATAGGTGGCGGTTCCGTCAGCAGCCGTAATGAATATACCGTCTGAGTATGAATCGAGGATCGTATCAAAGTAATTCTTGTGAAAGTGTACATGATTCATCGCATGGATCACATCGGCAAATATTGCCTGATTTTGAAGGGTGATTACATACTCCAAATCGACATTGTCAAAGTAGTCCTCCCTAAAATCCTCGGAGAGATTATCAAAGGGTATTACTCTCAGGTTATAGCTGTTATTTTCAAAGATTATTGTTGTATTTGTTATGACTCCTGATAGCTTGATCCCCTGGATATGTGAGTGTATCAAATCAAAGGTATTATCCCTTAGAAAGCTGTTGCCTGCTTCATCGCAAGGATAAATCGTGCTATTTCTATCCATTAAGAAGGTATACTGCAAATATTGTTTAGTATTGTAAAGATAACTCATTCCAATTCCACCTTTCATACCTTATTTTAATAAAGGATATATGTTAATGAACCGAAAGTCAATCAGATAACTTCAATAACGGTTCAACAATCCTGACGAAATATTATATTTGGATCCATCTATTCGTTTCATTCTCTGTAACGCATGAAATATCAATGTTTGCATTTGTAAACAAGATTGCTAAAAATAATACATATTGGCATGGATATTGCTTATACATAATACAGAAGTTTTTTACTAAAAGAAAGGAAGTGACCAATATGACTTTAATGACCCGACAGCAGTATATTGAAAGCTTAAGGAAGTTAAATCTCAATGTTTACATGTTTGGAGAGAGGGTTGAGAACCCTGTGGACCATCCAATGATAAAACCTTCAATGAACTCAGTGGCAATGACCTATGAAATGGCCCAGCAACCTGAGTATGAGGATCTAATGACTGCTGTTTCAAACCTGACAGGTAATAAAGTTAACAGATTCACCCACTTGCATCAAAGTACTGAGGATCTTGTAAAGAAGGTCAAAATGCAAAGAATGCTTGGTCAAAAAACCGCATCCTGTTTCCAAAGATGCGTTGGACTTGACGCTGCAAACGCAATTTACAGTACTGCCTTCGAAGTGGATCAGGCATATGGAACTAATTATTTCGAGAACTTTAAAAAGTATTGGACTATGATCCAGGAAAATGACTATACAGTTGACGGAGCTATGACCGATCCTAAGGGCAACAGAAGCTTAGGCCCATCAGAACAGAACGATCCTGATATGTATCTGAGGGTAGTTGAAAGAAGGAAGGATGGAGTAGTTGTAAGGGGAGCCAAGGTACATCAGACTGGCATTGTCAACTCACATGAGGTTGTTGTCATGCCAACGATATCCCTTAAAGATAAAGATAAGGATTATGCTATAGCCTTTTCTGTACCTTCAGATACTGAAGGAATAATTATAATCTACGGACGTCAATCCTGTGATACCAGAAAGCTGGAGGAGGATGCAGACATAGATTTGGGGAACAAAAATTTTGGCGGACATGAAGCACTTATGATTTTCGAAGATGTATTTGTTCCAAATGAAAGGATATTCCTGAATGGTGAAACTGATTTTGCAGGGATGCTGGTGGAACGCTTCGCAGGATACCACAGACAAAGCTACGGTGGCTGCAAGGTAGGAGTAGGGGATGTCCTCATAGGTGCTGCAGCGCTGGCCGCTGAGTACAACGGAGCACAAAAGGCATCACACATCAAGGATAAGCTCATTGAAATGACCCATTTGAACGAGACTATCTATAGCTGCGGGATCGCATGCTCTGCAGAAGGGTGCCCGACAGCAGCAGGAAACTATTTGATAGATATGCTCCTTGCTAATGTGTGCAAGCAAAATGTAACCAGATTCCCATATGAGATCTCAAGGCTGTCTGAGGACATTGCCGGTGGATTGATGGTCACTATGCCATCAGAAAAGGATCTGCGTGATCCGGTGCTTGGCAAATACATAGAGAAGTATCTTCAGGGAGCAGCACCAGTTCCAACAGAAAACAGAATGAGGATCCTTAGGCTTATAGAGAATATGACCTTAGGTACTGCAGCAGTTGGTTATAGGACAGAATCCATGCATGGAGCGGGTTCTCCACAGGCCCAAAGGATAATGATATCAAGACAGAGTGATTTGGAGCAGAAGAAGCAGCTGGCTAAAAATATCGCTGGAATCGATGATAACAAATAGAAAGGATAGAGGTGATCATTAATGGCAAGAAGAACAGAAGCAATGGATGGAAATACTGCGGCAGCATATGCATCCTATGCATTTACTGATGTTGCGGCAATATACCCCATTACACCTTCCTCACAAATGGCCGGATTAGTAGACGAATGGTCCTCAAACGGCAGAAGGAACATATTTGGAGATACTGTGTTGGTCAAGGAAATGCAGTCCGAGGGTGGAGCAGCAGGGACTCTTCACGGTTCACTCCAGGCAGGAGCTCTCACATCTACATATACAGCATCACAAGGGCTTCTACTGATGATACCAAATATGTACAAGGTTGCAGGAGAGCTTCTTCCCGCGGTATTCCATGTAAGTGCAAGGTCACTGGCATCCAATGCGCTTAGTATCTTCGGGGATCATCAGGATGTCATGGCAACCAGACAAACAGGCTTTACTCTGCTTGCATCCAGCAGCGTACAGCAGGTAATGGATCTGGCGGCAGTTGCTCATCTTAGTGCAATAAAATCCCGTATACCGGTATTACACTTTTTCGACGGGTTCAGAACATCTCATGAGGTCCAAAAGATAGAAGTATTGGAATATGAAGAGCTTTCCAGGCTAGTGGATATGGATGCAGTCAAGGCGTTTAGAGATAATGCATTAAGCCCAAATCGTCCCGTTCTTAGGGGGACTACTCAAAACCCAGACGTATTCTTCCAAATGCGCGAAGCCATAAATAAGTACTATGATGCTGTTCCTGAAATCGTGCAAGGCTACATGGATGAGATCAACAAGCTTACGGAAAGAGACTATAAGCTCTACAACTACCATGGAGCAGTTGATGCTGAAAGAATAATAATCGCAATGGGTTCGAGCTGCGAAACGATCAGCGGAGTTGTTGATTACCTGAATAACCAAGGAGAAAAGGTTGGAGTCCTTGAGGTTCACCTTTACAGACCCTTTGCTTCAGAGTACTTCCTGAATGCGATACCCAAATCAGTAAAGAGAATCGCTGTTCTCGACAGAACTAAAGAGCCGGGGTCAAACGGAGAACCATTGTATATGGACGTCAAGAATGCTTTCTACAATACCGACAATCAACCTCTTATAGTGGGCGGAAGATATGGCTTAAGCTCGAAGGATCTTAAGCCCGAGGATGTCCTGTCAGTATTCGACAATCTAAACATGGAAAAGCCCTTAAATGATTTTTCCGTAAGCATAATCGACGATGTGACCTTCAAATCATTGCCGATACGTAACAGAGAGATCGACACCACTCCTAAGGGAATAAAAGCCTGCAAATTCTGGGGATACGGATCGGACGGAACCGTCAGTGCCAATAAATCTGCAATAAAGATCATCAGCTCAAACACAGATTTCTATACGCAGGCATACTTTGAGTATGATGCAAAGAAATCAGGAGGACTTACGATCTCCCACTTAAGATTTGGAGAGGTCCCTATCAAGGAGCCTTATACGATCAACAGAGCAGACTTTATCGCATGCCATAACCAAGCCTATGTAGACAAGTATGATCTTCTTGCTGGAGTCAAAAAGGGTGGAAAATTCCTGTTAAACTGCATCTGGAGCGAAGAGGAGTTGAATAGGAAGCTTCCAGCCGCTATCAAGAGAGCGATAGCCAACAATGATGTGGAGTTTTACACCATAAATGCCGTAGAGCTGGCAGAGGAGCTTGGACTAGGAGGCAGGATAAACATAATCATGCAGGCTGCTTTCTTTAAGCTTGCAGACATAATACCCTTGGAGGATGTTGAGAAGCATCTTATGAAAGAGGTTGAGGCCTCCTATGGAAGCAAGGGTCAGAATATTGTCGATATGAACAACCTTGCCATCAACAAAGGCTTTGAAGGCATAAGAAAGATCTCGGTACCTGAAGCATGGAGGAACGCAGAGGATAAAGCAATCGAAATGGATCCGGATATGCCTGATTTCATAAGGAATGTTATCCTCCCTATGAATGGAAGAGAGGGAGACAAGCTGCCTGTAAGCGCTTTCAATGGAAGAGAGGACGGATCGTTCCCTCTTGGAGTTACGGCGTGGGAGAAGAGAGAAGTGGCTATCAATGTTCCAAGGTGGTACTCATCCCAATGTACTCAGTGCAACCAATGCTCATATGTTTGTCCGCATGCTGTAATAAGACCTATACTGCTTGATGGTGAAGAAATAAAGAATAGTCCTCTGGGATTTGAAACGATAAAAGCTACAGGATTTGATGGTATGCAATATCATCTGGCGATTTCAGGACAGGACTGCACTGGATGCGGAAGCTGTGTTGAAGTATGTCCGGTCAATGACAAGGCTATAAAAATGGAGCCGTTCGCAGATAACAGAGAAAAGTACATCAGTGACTGGAACTTTACCAAGGACATCCCGACAAAGGAGATACCAAAGAAGATTGCAGCAAGCGTCAAGGGAAGCCAGTTCCTTAAGCCGCTTCAAGAGTTCTCTGGTGCTTGTGCCGGCTGTGGAGAGACTCCATATGCCAAGCTCATAACCCAACTTTTTGGCGACAGGATGATGATTTCGAATGCAGCAGGTTGTTCAACTGTATGGGGAGGATCACCTCAGGTATCATACACGACAAATGAAAAGGGGTACGGCCCTTCCTGGGGATTCTCACTGTTTGAGGACAATGCAGAGTACGGCTTTGGGATGTGTCTGGGAGTCAAAAAGCTTAGAGATGCAACCAGAAAGCTTGCCATTGAAGCAATAGAATCAGGAGTAAGCTCCAGTGTTGAGTTGGCTCTCAGGGATTGGCTTGAAGGTTTCGACACATCTGACAAAACAAGGGAAAGGGCAGACAAACTGATTTCAGTTCTCGAGGAAGAAAAGGCAAACTTTGATATTCTGAAAAATATATATGACAACAGAGATTACTTTATCAAGAGGTCACACTGGATATTCGGGGGAGATGGCTGGGCTTACGACATAGGCTATGGCGGTCTGGACCATGTACTTGCTTCAGGAGAGGACGTCAACGTACTTGTATTTGACACAGAGGTTTATTCCAATACAGGTGGTCAATCCTCCAAGGCTACGCCTACTGCTGCAATAGCTGAATTTGCATCCAGTGGCAAAAACATCAGGAAAAAAGACCTGGGGATGATGGCAATGAGCTATGGGTATGTTTATGTTGCTCAAATAGCCATGGGTGCTGACAAGAACCAGACATTAAAGGCGATAATGGAGGCAGAGAACTATCCTGGACCCTCACTTGTAATAGCTTACTCGCCATGTATAAACCATGGAATCAAGGCTGGAATGGCAAAATCGATGCCTCATACTAAAGAGGCTGTTGAAGCTGGCTACTGGTCACTGTACAGATATAACCCGCTTGCTGAAAAGGAAGGAAGAAATCCATTTATGCTGGATTCCAAGGCGCCGACAAAGGACCTTAAGGAATTTATGCTAAGCGAGGTAAGATTCTCATCTCTGTACAAGCTGTTCCCTGATGCCGCAGAGGAGTTATTTCAAAAGGCTAAGGCTGATGCTGATTTCAGATATGAAAGATATGTACAGATGGCGACTCGCTAGAGATATTTGAACTGAATATGAATTGGAGGTCTATAAATGAGCTATTTATCAGATATTGCATTAAATTATCCAGCCTCAGGGATCAGAAAAATGTTTGACCTGGCACAAAAATATGATGATGTTGTTAAGCTTACGGTCGGAGAGCCAAATTTTGATACTCCACAAAACATCAAGGATGCTGCGAAAAGAGCTATCGATGAGGGTTACACACATTACAGCCCAAATGCCGGTTTGCCGGAGCTTCGAGAAGCCATTGCAAAGGAATATCTTAAATATTCAAGGGACTACACCCTTGAGAATGTAATGATCACTGTAGGCGGCATGGAAGCCATAACAATGTGTTTGATTGCCACTGTCAACCCGGGGGATGAAGTAATAATACCTGATCCATGCTTCCCAAACTATGTTGGGCAGGTAATGGTAGCAGGGGCGAGGCCGGTAAGCGTACCTGTTTATGAGGAGAATGACTTCAGTATAAAGGCTGAAGACATAGAGAAAGCCATAACACCTAAGACAAAAGCAATACTTTTAAACTCTCCAAGCAATCCTCTTGGATCAGTAATAACGAAGGATGAAATAATTAAAATTGCTGACTTAGTCAGAAAATACGACCTCATAGTTTACTCAGATGAAGTTTATGACAAGATTATCTTCGATGACTTTGAATATTTCAGCATAGCACAGATCCCTGAGGTCAGGGATCAAGTGCTTGTCATCAACAGCTTTTCAAAGTCGCATGCCATGACAGGATGGAGGATTGGTTACATAGTCGGACATGAGGGCATAATTTCTGCTATGCCCAAGCTGCAGGAAGGGATAGTATCCTGCGTTTCAACATTTACTCAAAGAGCTGCTCTGGAAGCCCTTCAAGGCAGCCAGGATGAGGTCAGGAAAATGCATTCAGACTACCTTAGAAGAAGGGACATACTAATAGATGGGCTTAACAGCATCCCAGGAATAACCTGCAAGAAATCACCGGGAAGCTTCTATGCCTTTGCTAATATTAAGGAGCTTGGTGTAAGCTCAGAGCAGTTTGCAGAGGATCTTGTAAAGCATGCCAGAGTAGTTGTGGTACCAGGATCAGCATTTGGAAGCATGGGCGAAGGATACTTCAGGACGGTTTTTGCCAACTCCGATGAAAACCTTAAGGAAGCAGTGAGAAGGATAGATGAGTATGTAAGAAAAGCATATTAGATCCTAACTATCCTCAATACCCAGCATATAATATAGCACTCTTATAATTCTCGCTTAAGAGTGCTATATTTTAATTTTTGTTATTATTAGGTTCCGCTTAGTGTCAGACACCCTTTACTTTGTTATCTGATTCCTTCTGGAGGATTCTAAGTGCCTGATTGAATTCCTTAGCAGTCTTATTGTCATTCACCCAAAGAACCAAAGACACAGTAAAGTATATTATTAATATTGATAGCCCAAGGCTTATAGCCATCGAAATGCTTGAGATTGATCCATACCTGTATAGAATCGAAAGAATTATTAGCTCGAGGAGAATTAGATGCAGGAAACTGCGAAAGGCGGCCTGCCTGACTGTCAGCTCGACAGAGGAGTAATTGACCAGATTGGCCAGAGCAGCTGCAGCCCCAAAAATTATCGGTGAGAAAAAGGCTTCATATCCAAAGCATGCCTCGGGTTCATAGATCAATCCAATTACTGCTATGGAAGTGCAAATGAAAACAACAGATATTAGAAAGCTCATCAATACTTTTTTTATTAAGAAAGTTCTAAAATCCATTATGCTTACCCCCAAAAACTATATTTTTAAGTGCGGATACGTACTGTCGGGAAATGATTATTTTTTCGCCATTTTTCATATTTGCATAAAATCTGCCATTTAAGGCTGGGCTTATGCTATCCAATCTCATAAGGTTTATTACAAACGATTTGGAGCATCTTATGAAGTGTCTGTCCGAGTATGCATCCTCCAGCTGGTATAGTCTTATTTTAAGCTCATATACATTAGCTTTTGTATATGCAAAAACTCTTTCATCTACAGCCTCGAAGTAAAAAACGTCAGAAAGTTCAAATTGAAAAATTTGTTCACCTGCAGAGCCTGTTAACATGGTTCCTTTTGCGAGAGCATAGGAACGGATACTTTCCACCTCAGGACTGATCTCGACACACTCGATTACCACACATTCTTCATTTTTGTCGTTGACATTCCTGATGCAAACCCTCATAATCAGTATTCCCCTTTCAGGTCTGGAGCACAATTATACTTCAAATAACCATCAAAAAAAGTAAGTACAATTCTATTTGTATTTTCGATACAATACCTGGGATCGACTGCACCTATCCCCAAAGTATTGGCCAGAATGGGCGAAAACAATGGAAGATCCGTAAAATTAAGGTGCCCAGCACCCCTAAAAACAATATCATAGGAGCATATAGCTCGATTTGATGCATAGTGGTTATCGTAATCATCGCCCACAAGCTCTTTTGAGAGTGTGTAGTGGTCCTCGGCATATAGGTTCAGAAGTGGTATAGGGTAAGGCTCAGGATTAAGAACTACTTTGCCATTTTCAAATCCAATCTCTTCTCCCAGCATAGTTCCATCAAGTACTATAGCAGCATCTATGTCAGAGCGTTCCCTGCCAATCTGAGCAGCGGCCGCTCCACCAAGAGAGTGTCCAATAACCCCAATTTTATCGGGGTCGATATTTCCAAAAAATCTGTCCGTTACCTCATTTTCACATTCCAGGAGTATGGTGTCAAGCACAAAGTTCATATCCTCAGTTCTCAACTTCATCCATTCTTTCGTGGTGTTGTATATATCTTCTTCACCTTGAGAATCTATTACCGCATTTATCTCAGTTGCTCTTTTTAAGAAGTTCTGATCGACAGTTGTCAATTTACCCGATGTATCAATGGTATAGAAGGCATGATGGGTATGACCAATGCTTGCCACAATATATCCATTTGATGCTAATTCAGCAAAGGTTGAATAATTACTGCCGCTGAAGCCAAAAGCTCCGTGTGAAAATACCACCAACGGATATTTCTCGTTAGAATCTGATGGGTACCAGAATTCTACTGTAAGTGCTCTCTTATCTTCTGATCCGGAAAAGGTATCTTTCCTGCTGTTATCTATCCAGGTATATTTTGAAGTGTCAATATCATATGTACCGCTTAAAGGAAGCTCCTGATACTGAGGAAACAGGAATAAAGGCAAAAGAGAGACTAATATAAGTGTAATTTTGGATACCAGGCAGGTAATACTCTTCCCTATGCTATATTCCCTCTTACCTCTTTTTAATAAAACAAAAATTGAATACGCTGATTGGGCAATCAGTAAAAGAAAAAGCATAATATACCTGAAACTCCATACGAATACTCCTGAGTAAACAAGTATTCCGAACAGAAACAAAATAGATAAATTGACTACACCTTTCTCCTCCGAATGCGTTTGCTTAGTCAATATGGACCAGGTAAAAAACATACCCTCAATTGATAACAAAACAACAAGTGTTAAAATGATCATATAAAAAACCTCCCCGATTTAGATTCTACCTTGAGTATAGAACCGTAATAATGCTAAAACAACAGATAGAGGATGAGCTGCATTTTAGAAGGACAAGATACATAAATCTATTGGAAAATACTAAATTGTACAAACTCAAAGGAATGTAGGCTGTATTTTTAGTTTTTTTAGCTGCAAATAGCAACCAAATAGCTTCAACCTTATAAGATTAGGGATTTAGCCTTAATAACTAAAGGATTTGCGCCTTGTTGATAAGGGTACTTATGTATTGGAATTTATTTATTTCATCGAATTTTCAAAGCTCGATTTGACTTTGTGAATTCTTATCATTGAAGCGATTAATCAAAATCAATGGGGATGGGGTGTCACTATGAAAAAGAAGATTTTGATTCCAGTATTGATTCTATCAGTTGTTGGTATAGCCATAGTATATTTTTTGACTAAGGGCAATATCGGAACCAAGTACAACACAGTTGAAGTAAAAAGAGGATCATTGGAGAAGTATGTGGAAGAGGTCGGCATTATAAGATCAAAAAACATAAGGCAATATTATAGCAATGGATCGGGCAAGGTTGAAGCTGTAGCCATTGAGCTTGGTGATAAAGTCAATAAGGGGCAGATATTGGTTAAATTTGAAGATAATATGGATTTGGAGATCCAAAAAGTTGAAAAACAAATCGAGGCTTTGGAAGCTACATACAAAGATATACTACATGGAACGGATATACAAAGTGTAAACAACGCAAAGATTGAAATATCAAGGATAAGAAGCGATCTGGACTTGGCAATGAAGAATAAAGAAAGGATTGAAGAACTATATAAAAATGGTGCTGTATCACTTGTGGAGCTTGAAAGTGCAGTCAATAACTATGATCAGCTTGGCAGCGCATTGGCTATAGCTCAAAATAACTATAACCAGCTTACAAAGGGTGTTTCTTTAAGCTCTCGTGAGAAATACGAGGCTGAAATCGATATTTTGCTGTTAACACTGGAAGCACTTGAGAGAAGTCGAGATAACTCTACCATTGTTACTGATATTGATGGGGTAATAACTGAACTAAATACTTTTGAGGGAGATATGCCATACCCTGGATCCTTGGTATTGGAGATACAGGATCCAAATAATAAAGTCGTGTCAGTGGATTTTATTGTTGAGGATGCCCTGAAGATCAATGAAGGCATGAAGGCTTCAATAGATGACTCAATACTCGACATCCACATCGACGACTTAAAGGTAGGCAAGAAATATCCCAAGGCGTTCACTACGATTTCTGTGCTTGGTGAAAAGGAAAACCGCCAAACCGTAGAGATCGATTTGCCACAAACAGAATATGAGGTTTCTTATGGAATTGAAGTAAATACAAGGGTGGTTATTGAGGAATCAGAAGAAGCGATATTAATTCCAAAGGGTTCAGTATACCAAATGGATTCCAGAAACTATGTTAAGATACTTGAAAATGGAAAGCCTGCTGAGAGAGAAGTAACCATTGGCCTGGAGATGGATAATCAGGTGGAGGTAAAGTCGGGTCTAAGTAAAGGCGATCTCGTTATTCTGAACTATCAGGACAACTGAGCTTGAGAGCAGTTCGCACTTAGAGTAATCCTATGAAAAGAGGGAAAAAATGATAAAAGTTAAGAACCTTTATCACTCATATAGCAATGATGAAAATTATGCAGTAAACGACGTCAGCTTTGAAATAGAGAAGGGTGAGATATTTGGATTCCTGGGTCCTTCAGGAGCTGGAAAGTCAACAACACAAAACATACTTGTTGGTCTCCTGGAGTTTCAAAAAGGTGAGGTTGAGGTCGCTGGATATGATATCAAACATATTAAGAATAAAATGTTCAATAAGATAGGAATGTCCTTCGAGCAATCCAATGTATACAATAAGATGTCAGGCCTTGAAAACCTTGAATTTTATAGGAAGCTGTTTGATGTTGAGACAAGAGATCCCATGGAATTGATAAAATTGGTTGGATTGGATGGAAAGGAAAACATCAAGGCAGGGAAGTATTCAAAGGGGATGAAGCATAGACTGACCTTTGCAAGATCAATGATAAATAACCCTGAAATATGGTTTCTTGATGAACCTACAACTGGTCTTGATCCGGCGATAGCATCAATAATAAAGGATATAATCAAGGCTGAAAATGAAAAGGGTGTAACAGTATTTCTGACCACTCACAACATGTTCATTGCTGATGAATTGTGCGATAGAGTAGCCTTTATAGTGGACGGCAAAATTAGATTGATTGATTCGCCAAAGCAACTAAAATTAAAGTATGGTGAAAAACTCGTGGAGGTAGAATATATAAGAGACGGAGAGCAGACAATTGAAAAGTTTTCTACGGTATTTGAGGAGGATAAGAACAAGCTGATTGAAGTAATAAAAAAATATGATATTCAAACCATGCATACCAAAGAAGCCACCCTTGAGGAGATATTCATTAAAGTCACGGGAAGGGGATTGGTTTAAGTGAAATTATGGTACAGTTTTTCAAAAGAAATCATTTTATCGTCGAAAAGCTGGTATTTTTATATAGAGATTGGGATGTCGGTAGTACTGCTCATGATACTGTTGTTTGTTGTTCCTGAAAACTTCGACAACACAAGCAAGGAGTACATATATTTGGAATTGCCGAAGGCGTTGGAAGAAAAATACAGGGATAGTCTTCTCGATGAGGACTTGGATGAGACTGTCAAGATAGTGGAGGTAAAGGCAAATGGTAGCTTTTTCATGGCAGAGCTTTATGAGACTGAGGAATCAGAGATCTATCTGTTGGACAGCATAGATGCACTGAATGCATTTTCAAACGCAGAAAGAGTACCTGCGGTACATATCCGGGTGAATGAAAAATACCAAATCGTGCACACCTACTATCTCCAGGGATATGAGACTCAAAAGCTGAAGAATTTACTGATGGTATACAACAATAGATTTGCAAGCAATAAAATCATTGAGGAGTACTCTGACAATATTCAGGTCCGAAGCTTGTTCCGGGAGTCGGAGCCATTAAGCGACAGACAAAGCATGCTTCCTGTTTTCTTGACATTAAATGGGAGCTTAATGAGCATGTTTGTTATTGCTGCTTACATATTCCTGGATAAAAACGAGGGCATAATCAAAGCTTATGCCATTACAGCCTCTACTGTCTGGCAGTATCTTTTGAGTAAAATAGGGGTTATAATCATGACATCCATATTAACATCTCTGGTGATCACAATACCAATAATGGGACTTCAGCCCAATTACCCTGCTTTGCTTTTGTTCCTTGTAACATCAGGTTTTTTCGCTGCTTCTCTGGGACTATATCTTACAAGCTTCTATAAGGATATAATCGAAGCATTTGGTGTAATGTACATTCTGATCGTTATAATGATAATGCCTAATATCTCATATTTTACACCGAGTTGGGATCCGGACTGGGTGAAGATCATACCAAGCTACATCATGCTTCAGAGCTTTAAGGAAATAATTACCGTTAATGGGAATATAGCCTATGTGATGGTAGCATCACTTGCTTTTGCAGTGCTGGGGCTCAATATATTTATTCTTGCAAACGATAGATTCAATAAGACCCTGACCCTATGAAGGAGTGTTAATAATGATCAAAAGGATACTCTTGATATTCCAGAGGGATCTGAAGATAGGTATAAGGAACTTCCTGATTTTGTACATACTGATCGCACCGATATTGTTTGCGATAATGATTAATGTATTTTCTCCTGGAATAAATGATACAACTGTTGAAGTAGTATTGCTGAAGGGTGAAAACCAGGGGCAAAGTGAATTTTTTCAGCAATTTGCTAAGGTGGAATTGATGGATTCGATAGATGAAATCGAGACAAGAGTAAGGAAAAGAGATAATATAATAGGCGTATTACCAGGTAAAAATAATGAATACTACGTACTTAATCAGGGTAATGAGCCTCAATATGTCGTGGATCCTGTGAAGCAGCTGATAACCTTTCATCATTACGATATTGGTGTAGACGATTCATTAGCTGAAATACTGGACTATGGAAGGGATATCCCGCCACTTAAGAAAATAATGGTAAATGTTTCCATGATATTAACATCAGCACTGGGAGGTATGATCATTGCCTTGAATATCGTCGAAGAAAAAACTGAGGACACAATAAGTGCTATACATCTTTCACCTGTTTCCAGACTTGAGTTTATCGCAGGTAAAAGCTTAATAGGAGTCTTTGTCCCAATTGTTGGATCTTTACTGATCCTGCTGATTACAGGTTTCAGAGATATCAACTACTTTCATGCACTTCTGATGGTAAGCACCTCTTGTATAATAAGCATACTTGTAGGATTTTTTGAAGGTATCAACAATGACGATGTAATGAATGCTGCCGGGAATATGAAAATACTTTTTCTTCCTCTATTTGGAAGTATTGCAGGCGAAGAGCTTTTATCTGATAAGTGGCAGGTCCTGTTTTACTGGATACCATTCTACTGGACCTATAAAGGCAATGATCTGGTGCTGACAAATAGTGGTTCGCTCCTGGAAATATTGAAGTACTCAGGAATGGTCCTGCTGATAAGTGTAGCGGTATTTTTACTTCTGGCACCTAAAATCAGGAAGGGGTTAGAGTGATCTTTACTTATACTAAATAATAGAAATTGAAAGGAGAACAAATATGGATAATAAAGAATCAAATAAAAGGGGACAAGTCGTATACTTTTCGCATGGAGGCGGACCGCTTCCAGTATTGGGTGATCCATCACACAAAAAGATGATCGATTTTATGGAAGCACTTCCTCTAAAGCTTCATAAACCGGAATCGATAATAGTGTTCAGTGCTCATTGGGAAGAAAATATAGTTGCTGTTCAAAGTGGGAATGCACCTGAGATCCTGTATGATTATTATGGTTTTCCTGAAGAAGCGTATTCAATCAAATATCCGTGCAAGGGTAACACAGAGCTGGCATTAAGAGTAGCGAAGCTGCTTCAGGATAGTGGGATCGAGGCTAAGTTAAACAATAACAGACCTTATGACCATGGCTCTTACATACCATTGAGGATGATGTACCCGGATGCCGACATACCTGTAATACAGATATCACTTAACCATAACCTTGATCCTTTGACTCACCTCAAAATAGGCAAGGCTTTAAGAAAACTGTTGGAGGATAACATTTTGATCATAGGTTCCGGATTCTCATTTCATAACATGAGAGCCTTTGATTTTGCCGGGAGGGAGATAGAGGATCCCAGAAATAATGAGTTTCAGGATAGACTCATAGAAATATGCTGTGATGAACTGGATGAAGAAGAGAGGTTTAATGAATTCAAGGATTGGGACAAATTACCTAATGCAAGGTACTGTCATCCACGGGAGGAGCATCTTCTTCCGCTGCATGTTTGCGTTGGACTCTCAACAGGTATCGCAGAAAAGGCATTTGACGACTATATCCTGGGGAAAAGAGCAGTTGCATTCCTTTGGAGGTATGTATGTTAACACTGTCAACTATTCATGAGGCACAAAAAAGGATTTCGCCTTTTATTTACAAAACACCATTACTTAGACTAAATAATCTCGATGAATATTTAGGGTGTAAGGTTTATACCAAGCTGGAGTCATTTCAAAAAACCAACTCATTTAAAGTCCGTGGAGCACTTAATGCTGCAATGTCGCTGTCTGATGAGATGCTTAAAAATGGAATCATTACAGCATCCTCAGGAAATCATGGCAAGGCTATAGCATTTGCTGCGACACAGCTGGGTACAAAAGCATATGTAGTTGTTCCTGAGACAGCTCCAAGGATAAAAGTTGAAGGGATAAGGTCCTTCGGTGCAGAGATAGTATTCAGTATTCCATCAGAGAGATTTAATGTCGCAAAGAAACTAAGTGAGGAGAAAAATCTCAGCTTCATATCTCCGTTTGATGACTACGATATCATGGCAGGCCAGGGGACTGCAGGTCTGGAGATCCTCGAACAGCTTCCTGATGTAGATTATGTCGTAGTTCCAATAGGCGGAGGTGGATTAATAAGCGGAATCTCCACTGCAATCAAAGAGACGGATCCAAAAATCAAGGTCATTGGAGTAGAGCCGGATGCTGTATCAAGATATACAAAAAGTTTTGATGCCGGACACCCAATCACATTGGAACCAGATTCTAAGTCAGTTGCAGACGGGCTGCAGACACTATGCCCGGGGGAGCTAAATTACCCGATAGTGGAGAAGTACGTGGATAAGATAGTAACAGTAGAGGAAGAGAGTATTCTGAAAGCCACTAAATTATTCCTTACAGAGGGTAAGCTATTGGCGGAGATATCATCCTGTATCACTTTGGGAGCAGTCTTACAAGGGGAGTTAGAATTCAAGCCTGAGGATAAGGTAGTCTTCTTTATTTCTGGCGGCAATATTGGAATGGATCAATTTGCCAAATTTGAAAATATTGAGATATGATTATCAAATGAACCTAGGTGACAATAGGTGAATAGAGTATATGAATTCAATGCTAAAATCAAGAAAGTGCCTGTTATCGATGGAGCTTTTGCTGTATTTCCATATGATGTCAAATCGGAATTTGGCAAGGAAAGAGTTAATGTCCATGACACCTTTGATGGAGAGCCCTATGATGGGAGCATAGTAAATATGGGCATAAAGAATCCTGATGGTTTTGTCTGTTATATCATAGGCATGAGGAACGATATTCGAGAAAAAATAAAAAAAGGGTCCGGGAGACATGGTAAAGGTTATAATTTCTGAAAGAGTATAGGGACTTTTTAATATTCAAATAGGTTAGGCTTTCACCTCAAGGATCATAAGCTGATAATATTGGGAGCTGCTGCCATCATATTTCCACTTTCCGTTGAAAGGCAAACTATAAAAAAAGAAATTCCGTTTATGATACTCTCTGCTTTGTCTTTATTTGCTCATGGAGTCGACAGCGTCATTGATCAAAATAGCAATATTGTCATTTCAAGGGGAGATGGTCTGATGCTGATGCTGCTTTTTGCATCATTCTTATACTATGTAATCGAGGTAGCCAGAAATAGCAGAGAGGTGATTGAACTCCTGGACGACCTGATTGAAGGCAGTACTTTTAAGCTTTTTATAAAAACAGCCGGTGATATCGCATCGCAGTATAAGTAAAAAGGAAGGTGGAGCCTTGCTTTTAACTTTTTTGCATATAACTGGTATTTGTCAGCATCAATTTAATAAGGAGCGAAATTTTCAAATATACTAAGGATAGCTGAAATGGAATTCATGCTGTAGTATAATCTACGTAAATGGGTAAAAGTTCCATAGTGACAATCAGAAGGAGGGTTATAAATGAGGAAGGTTAAAATAGCAGATGGAGTTCATATGTTTACACTGAATGTTGACAATGTTCTCTTCGAGGGGATCTGGGAGCTTGCAAGCGGGGTAACGCTAAATTCTTATGTGGTTCAAGGTGAAAAAACTGCAATTATCGATGGTGTCATAGGCTGGGATGGAGTACCTGAGACGCTTTATAAAAGTCTTGGAGAGATAGGTGTAGATCCAAAGGGAATTGACTATCTTATTGTAAACCACATGGAGCCCGACCATTCCGGTTGGATATCCAATTTTATGAAAATAAAGGATGACTTCACTATAGTATGTACTGATAAGGCGGCAAAGATGGTTTCTTCGTTTTACGGAGAAGACAGGATAAGGGTCGTAAAAGAAGGAGATACTCTTGATCTTGGCAGGGGCAAGGTTTTCAGCTTCCACCTGGTACCAAATGTACATTGGCCTGACACTATGTATACCTATGAGAAAAGCACCAAAACCTTATTCTCATGTGACATGTTCGGATCCTTCGGGAAGATGGGGGACCATGTATTCGATGACGAAATGACACCGGAGGAAGATGTTTTCTTCGAATGTGAAGCAATAAGATATTATTCAAACGTTATGACAACCTTTACACCTATGCTTAGGAAAGCTATTCAGAAGGCAAGGGAGCTGGATATTACGACGATCGCACCAGGGCATGGTCCGTTGTACAGAAACAATGTAGAGAAAATAATGGATGACTATAGCAGATATTCACAGTATGCTGAAGGGGCCGGGAAGAATGAGATCACGATTCTATGGGGATCCATGTATGGAATGACCGGAAAAGCAATAGCTCATGCTGAAACAATACTAGAAAGAGAAGGCATCAAGTACAACAAGCTTGAGATGCCTCTTGAGAGCGAAAGTGAAATGGTAGCTACAGTATTTAAATCTGCAGGGGTTATAATAGCAGCTCCAACCTATGAGTACAAGCTGTTCCCTCCAGTAGCTACTGCATTGGATGAGCTGGGAAGAAAGAAGGTAAGCAACAAGGCAGCATTTAGATTCGGTTCATTCGGATGGTCTGGAGGGGCTGAAAAGGAGTTAGCAGAAATAATTGAAAGAAACAAGATGAAATGGGACTTTGTACCTTCAGTTGAATTTGAAGGTTCACCAAAGGAGGAAGACCTTAGGAAGATAGAGGAAGGGATCCTTCAGCTTATCGGGAAGATGAAGGGAAAAATAGTGGAGTAAGAAGTAAAGTGAAAACCTGCAGTCAAGTCTACTGCAGGTTTTCAATATAAGACTGATTTAACTGATATATTGCGTATTAGAGTTAACTCGATTAATGCATACAGCTCAGTTTGGGATGAAACGGTCAATGTAATTGTTTATATTTTCCGTTTAGTGACTGATAAGCATTAATACACCACATCTTGTATATTAAATATTAAATTATAGCATATGTTGTATGTTCGTAATACAATATGTGCTATTTTTTATGTTTTTTATGTGCTTCAAGTTGCGAATTAATCAAAAAAATCTTTAAATATTCTAAATATTATTTAGTTTTGATACACTTTTGTAGTTGAATAATTCAAACCACAATGTTATATATATTATAAGAAGGTAAATACTGTAAACTACGGAGTGTGTTGACCATGGAATATAACTTAGAGTTTTTCGCAAATGACAGATATAAGTTACTTAAGCTGATGCATGAGAATCGGGTCAAGGTTAAAGATGACTTCTTTGTGCCATTGTCTCAGCAAGAAATAGCTGATATGGCTCACTTCTCGAAGCTTAAGACGAATCAGATAATTAATGAGCTCATAGCTTTCGGGTGTGTACTTCCATACCAAAACAAGCGTGGGAAGTACGAAATCACAGATAAGGGTTTGAAAGTGCTTCACTTGATGCAGATGAGTAACAGATAAATATAAGGAAGAATAAGCAATACACACTTAGAGAAGTTTTTTGATGACAGAATTGAGGAAGATTCAATTCTATGCACTGATTCCGTTGCCAGCTGCAAAAATATGCCAAGAAAGGTGACATATCTCTTGTTCAGATTGAGAACGGAAAATTTAAAGAAGGAATCTATCACATACAGAACATTAATTTTTCCCATGGAAATTTAAGAGTATGAATGCAGAGGTTTAAAGGTGTCTTAACTAAATATTTAGCCAACTATCTACACTGGTTTTAATGGCTGGAGTTTTTCAAGAGCGAGAAGAGATCTTTGAAAGATAAGCAACTTTTAATACATGACACTCATCAAATTATAATATCAAAATCATAATTTCTGAGGAGGTAAAAATGAAAATAAACAAATTAGTATTCATCATCCTTTGTACTCTATTATTTACGGTGGGGTGCTCATCAGTTGATGACAATGACATTCCAACTCTC